>NZ_OKRA01000003.1 GCF_900290265.1 Clostridium cagae | reverse complement strand
TAGTAAGACCCCTTGAAGACTACAAGGTTGATAGGTCAGAGGTGTAAGTGTGGCAACATATTTAGCTGACTGATACTAATAGGTCGAGGGCTTGACCAATAAATAATTGTTATATACAATTTATGTGCAATTTTGAAAGAACATTCTTTCAATCCGAATCTGGTGATGATGGCATAGAAGTAACACTCCTTTCCATTCCGAACAGGACAGTTAAGATCTATAGCGCCGAAGGTACTGCACGGGAGACTGTGTGGGAGATTAGGACGTTGCCAGGTAAGGGATCTTTAGCTCAGTTGGTTAGAGCAACCGGCTCATAACCGGTAGGTCCGGGGTTCGAGTCCCTGAAGGTCCACCATTTTGGGGGTATAGCTCAGTTGGGAGAGCACCTGCCTTGCACGCAGGGGGTCAAGAGTTCGAATCTCTTTATCTCCACCATTTATTTAAAAGCTATGAAGTTAATTCATAGCTTTTTTTGTTATAATTAAAAGTAGTTAACTTTTATTAGGAGAAGCAAAATGTTATATAGAATAAAACAATTTATGTTAGGAATTCTTTCATACTTTAAAAATGATAATATTGATTTTATAAATAAATATTTAAATAAAAAAGAAAAAGATTTATTTATGAAATTAAGTAAACCTGATAGACTTCATTCTTTTAAGGTGTGCAAAGAAGCAATTCTTATGGGAAAAGATTATGACACTGTAGATGAATTTAAAATAGCTAAATGTGCATTATTACATGATATAGGTAAGATAGAAATTTCATTAAATGTAATTGAAAAAGGAATAGTAGTAATTATAAATAAAGTTACTAAGGGCAACTTTTTAAAGTATAATAAATATAGTAGAATGACTAAATATTATAATCATCCTGCAATTGGTAAAAGATTATTAGAAAGTATAAGTTTTGAAGATGAAGAAATATTGTATTGCATAGAAAATCATCATAAAAATTTAGATATAATTGAAGAGAATTTATATTTAAAGATATTAAATATATGTGATAATCGAAATTAAGTTTAAGTAAACATAATTAAACTATGGAGGGTAAAATCTTATGAATTCTATTGAAAGAAGAGAAAATATACTTAAAAGTTTAATTCAAAGTAAAATTCCACTAAAAGGACTTGAAATAGCAAAGAAATATGGAGTAACAAGACAAATAATAGTAAGAGATATAGCTATACTTAGAGCTAAAGGAAACAATATAATTGCTACTCCTGATGGATATATTATTAATAAGGAATTAAATAAAATAAAAGCTATAATAGCTGTAAATCATAAAGAAGAAGAGTTAATTTATGAAATGAGTATAGTTATTAAGTATGGTGGTACTATTGAAGATGTTATAGTAGAGCATTCTTTGTATGGAGAAATAAGAGGGCTGTTAATGATTAAGAATTATAATGAATTAAATAAATTTGCAGAAAAATATAAGAAGCAAGAAGGTAGATTATTATCTGTGTTAACTAATGGTGTACACATTCATACTATATCAGCAGATACTCAGGAAGATATAAATAGTATTATAAATGAATTAAAAGAAAATGGATTTATAGTATCTGATTAGGAGGAAAGTATATATGGATTATGACGTACTAATTTTAGGTGGAGGCATAGTAGGATGTGCTGTAGCTTATCAATTATCAAAATATAATATCAATATAGCATTAATAGAAAAGGATTATGATGTAGCAGATGATATATCTTTTATAAACACAGCAGTTATTTATGATGGATCAGAAACTTCTAATGATATGATGGCAAAGCTTGAAGGTATAGGTAGAAAACTGATTGAGGAACATTGTAAAAAATTTAATGTGTCATATGAAAAAACAGGAGCATTGAGAATAACATCTAATAATAATCAAAACTATAAATTAGATGTTATGTATAATAGGGCGAAGAAAAGAAATATAGAAGGTGTTCATTTAATAGAAAATGATAAGGAATTACTTCATAAAATTGAACCTAATTTAAATATAGATGTTAGTAAAGCTTTTTATTCTGAAAATGTAGCTGTTATTTCTCCATATGATTTAGCTATATCTTATGCTGAAGTTGCTGCTGATAATGGAGTAAACTTTAAATTAGAAGAAGAAGTAATTGATATTCAAAGTCTTATGAGTGGATTTAAAGTAACCACTAATAAGAATAAATTTACTTGCAAAGTTGTAGTTAATACAATACCTGATGAAATCTCTTTTAATCATATTGAAGAGGAATATGATTATAAAAATATGAATTATATAATGTTTGAAAATAAATCAGAAAATAAATTAAAAACAATTCTTATAGATGATATTGATGATACGACTTTTGTTATAAATAATCCTAAATTACAAAATGGTAATTTAATAGGAATAAAGAGTAATCATATTTTATCATTAGAAGAGGGAATTGATATGTCTGCCAGTATATTTCCTGAAGCTAAAAAGGATTTCGTGAGTAATATGTTTGCAGAAGTATATAATAAAGATATAATGATAATAGATGATTGTAAGTTAAACAACGGATATATAAAGATTACAGGTACTCATTATGGTAAAATTACTATTGCACCAGCTATTGCGCTTAAGATAAAAAATACATTAAAGGATAATTTAAATATTATTAGAAAAAAAGATTATATAGATAAAAGAAGAGAAGTATATAGATTTAATAATTTATCAAGTGAAGAAAGAAATGAAGTTATTTCTTTAGATAAAAGATATGGTAATATAGTTTGTGTGTGTAACAATATATCTGAAGGCGAAATAATTGATAGTATTAGGAGACCGTTAGGTGCTCGTACTGTTGAGGGTGTAAAGCGACGTACTGGTATTGGTAGAGGGAATTGTAATGGAGCTTATTGTGATATAAAGATAATAAAAATATTAGCAAGAGAAATGGATAAAAATATTTTAGAGATAGTAGAAGACTCTAAAAATTCCAATATAGTATCTAGTAGAATTAAGGAATTCAAGGAAATATAGAATTTAGGAGATGTATTTATGAGTAGTAAGGATATTTTTACTAGTTTAGTTAGAGTAAAAGGAAGTCCCAATCATAAAGTTGTTTCTGTAAAAAGCAATAATCCTATAGAAAAGGAATTATGGAGGGAATTTTCAAAAGTTCTTAGCAGAATTTATGTTAGTGCACCTATCAATATTGGTGATATAATATGTAAAAACATAATGAATACAGGAATAGATATTGTATGTACTAAAAAAATTGATAATAATATATAAAAAAACTTATAATATATTGACAAATATAAGCATTTTAATATAATATATTTAATACAAGTTAATATGCAAACCTTAGATAAGGCTAGTAGTAATATTATGATTTTTAGAGAGTTAGTGGCTGGTGTAAACTAATATTCATGTATTGTGAATCCACCTTTGAGGGACTGTGAATTAAGCAGTACGGTAATATCGTTAAATTTTAGAGTGAATAACATTTATGTTATTAATTAGGGTGGCAACGCGGAGTTTTTCGTCCCTTTTATAGGGGAGAAAGGCTCTTTTTTTATATAAAAAATTAAAAGGAGAGAATAATAATGTTAGATTTAAAGAGAATAAGAAATAATCCAGAAGAAATAAAGAAATTATTATCAAATAGAGGAGAAGATTTTGACGTAGCAGTTATAGATGAAATTGTAACTTTAGATGAAGAAAGAAGAAAAATATTAGTTGAAGTTGAAAGCTTAAAGAGTAAAAGAAATCAAGTTTCAGCAGAAATACCTAAGTTAAAAAAAGCTGGCGAAGATGTTACTGAAATAATGAATGATATGAGAAAACTAGGAGAAGAAATTAAAAACTTCGATACTAGAGTAAATGAGATAAATGAAAGAATAGAATACATAATGCTTAGAATCCCTAACATTCCAAATCCAGAAGTTCCAGATGGAGAAACTGATGAAGATAATGTTGAAATTAAAAAATGGGGAGAACCTACTAAATTTAATTTTGAACCTAAAGCTCACTGGGATTTAGGAACTGATCTTAATATCTTAGACTTTGAAAGAGGTGGAAAGGTAGCTGGATCTAGATTCACAGTATACAAGGGATTAGGAGCTAGATTAGAAAGATCAATAATAAACTACTTCCTAGATAAACATACTACTGAAAATGGATATACTGAAATATTACCACCTTACATGGTTAATAGAGACAGTATGACAGGAACTGGTCAATTACCTAAATTTGAAGAAGATGCATTTAAAGTAGAAAATAATGGATACTTTTTAATACCAACAGCAGAAGTACCAGTTACAAATATGTATAGAAATGAAGTTTTAAGTGGTGATATTTTACCAATAAAACATGCAGCATATTCAGCTTGTTTTAGAGCAGAAGCAGGATCAGCTGGTAGAGATACTAGAGGTCTTGTAAGACAACATCAATTCAATAAAGTAGAATTAGTTAAGTTCTGTAAACCAGAAGATTCTTATGCTGAATTAGATAAATTAGTAGAAGATGCTGAATCAGTTTTACAAGGATTAGGATTACCTTATAGAATAGTTAGAATATGCAAAGGTGATTTAGGATTTACTGCAGCATTAAAATACGATATAGAAGTTTGGATGCCAAGTTACAATAGATATGTAGAAATTTCAAGTTGTTCTAATTTTGAAGATTTCCAAGCTAGAAGAGCTAATATTAAATATAGAGAAACACCAAAAGATAAGCCTAAATTTATCCATACTTTAAATGGATCAGGTGTTGCAATAGGTAGAACTGTAGCAGCAGTATTAGAAAATTATCAAAAAGAAGATGGAACAGTTGAAATTCCAGAAGCAATAAAAAGATTTATGAACGTAGATTTTATAAAATAATTAGTTTAAATATATAAATAATAGTCTACATTAACATATTAAGTTGATGTAGACTATTATTATTTATAAAATCTTTTATTATATAAGTATAGTGAAATGCAGTAAAACAGCTACTTTAAAAAGAAGTTTAACTATAAAAGTTATAATTTACATAAAAATATAAGATTTTTTAACAAATTATGTTGACAGACTATATATATGTTGATATAATAACTCATGTAGTCACGGAGAGATGGTCGAGTTGGTTTAAGGCACCGGTCTTGAAAACCGGCGTGCGTGTGAGCGTACCTAGGGTTCGAATCCCTATCTCTCCGCCACTTTTTTTTTATATAGAATTATTTAGAAGGCACATGGAGAATTACTCAAGTGGCTGAAGAGGCGCCCCTGCTAAGGGCGTAGGTCGGGCAACTGGCGCCCGGGTTCAAATCCCGGATTCTCCGCCAAAACATCTAGTATTTTTACTAGATGTTTTTTTATTCTTCAGAAAATTATATGAAAAAAAATTTATGATAACCCAAATTATAATCTTGTTTAAGGGTTAAGAAATAAAACCTAAAAAATAATAATATATCGAACAATTATTCCTATACTACGTTAGAAAAGGTGCATGGCTAAAAAATCGATTACGTTAAATCAGATATAGCGATACTTAATTAAAAAATTGTAACGAAATTCTTTTAATTATATTGACATATTAGATATTAGTTGTTATAATAAATTTCGTAAGTTGTGGAGAGATGGTCGAGTTGGTTTAAGGCACCGGTCTTGAAAACCGGCGTGCGTGTGAGCGTACCTAGGGTTCGAATCCCTATCTCTCCGCCATTAATTTTTTATATAAAATTAATTAGAAGACACATGGAGAATTACTCAAGTGGCTGAAGAGGCGCCCCTGCTAAGGGCGTAGGTCGGGCAACTGGCGCCCGGGTTCAAATCCCGGATTCTCCGCCAAAACACCTAGTATTTTTACTAGGTGTTTTTTTGTTATATAAAATTATAGAATTTATATAACTTGTAGAATTAATTAATTTTCTAATTTTAAATTAGAAATAGGTTATGATAATTAGAATAATAAATTTTATAATTAGTATTTGCTTTAAAGATACATTTTCGAGCTTAATTAGGTAATTAAACTTTACCACTTTCCATAAAAGCTAAATATTTTTCTGAACTCAGATAGTAATATTTGCAAATATAATGCAGCATTTTTATTAGAGATAGTATAATAATAATATAAGTAATTGTTAAGAAGGTGAACTATGCTTAAAGGGGAAAAAGTTTATTTAAGATTAATACAAGTTAGCGATATTAAACGTTTATATGATTTATCTAACGATTATGAAGTAAAAAAATATAATGATAAGATGTTAGATATTGATGAAAAAATTCATATTGATGAAGATTCAAGTAATGTTAGCATATATGAAAGAAAAGCAGTAAGTATAATTAATAAAAAGAATGTTTTAGTAGGATTTATGACTTATAAACCAAATGATCATTGGAACAATGTTTATTCAATAGGTATTACTATAGGAAAAAAATATTGGAACAGAGGGTATGGTCAAGATGCTATAAAAACATTAATTAAGTATTTGTTTGATGATTTAAATGCAAGAAAAATACAATTAGAGGTTGCGGCAGAAAATATAAGAGCTATAAAATGTTATAAGAAGTGTGGTTTTGTTGAAGAGAAAATAAGGAAAGCCATATATTATATAGATGGAAAGTATATGGACATAATAATTATGGGCATTCTAAAAAAAGAGATGGTTTTATAAATTATTAAATAAAAATATAGGAGTAATTATGAGTATAAGGTTTATTTATGGAAGAGCAGGTAGTGGAAAGAGTTTATTTTGTATAAATCAAATAAAAAAGTTAATAGATTCAGATAAAGAAAAGAAGATAATATTATTAGTTCCAGAGCAGTATACTTTTACTACTGAAAATAAGGTTTTAAATCATATAGGTGAAAGAGCAGCTTTAAATACTCATGTATTGAGCTTTAGAACTATGTGTCAAAAGGTATTTGAAGAATGCGGTGGAAGAGTAAAACAAATTATAAAAGACACTGGTAAGCACATGTTAATTAACAAAGTATTAAATGAAAAAATAGATGATTTAAGCTATTTTAAAAAAATGTCTAGAGAACAAGGTTTTAATAATATAATATCTGAATTAATTACTGAATTTAAAAAATATAATATAGACATAGATGCTTTAAGAGATTTAACAGATAAAATAGATGATAATGAATTAGTTGAAAAGATAAGAGAATTATCTTTAATATATGAGGAGTTTAATGTAAAAATGCACAGCTCTTATATAGATACTGATGATGAGCTTACTTTGTTAGCTAAAAAGTTGTTAGCTAATAATATTTATGCAAATAGCGAGATTTGGATAGATGAATTTACAACATTTACTCCTCAACAATTAGAGATCATAAGGATAATTTCTAAGACATCAGTAGTTAACATAACTCTTTGCATGGATAAGATAGAAAATAGTGATGCTGAAGACATAACTAATGTATTTAGTAGTATTGAGAATACAGAAAACAGGATATTAAAGTTAATGGAAGAAAATAATATAGGTTATTTAAATCCTATTAATTTAAATTCTAAGTTACCATATAGATTTAAAAATAGTGAGGAATTAGCTCATATAGAGAAGTATTGCATAACATATCCATTTAAATCTTATAAGGGAAAAAATAAGGATGTAAGATTATACAAAGCAAATAATACCTATGATGAAATTGAAAAAGTAGCTCAGGATATAATTAGATTAGTAAGGGATAGAAATTATAGGTTTAGGGATATATCTGTAGTGTGCAGAAATATAGAGGACTATAATAAGATAATTTCTGTTATTTTTAATGATTATGAAATACCATTTTTTATGGATAAAAAAATAAAATTATTAAATAACCCATTAATTATTTTAATAACTTCTGCATTTGAAGTTTTATTAAAAAATTGGTCATACGAAAGTGTATTTAAATACTTAAAGAGCGGACTAACAGGCTTTAATACTTATGATATTGATAGATTAGAAAACTTTGTATTAGAACATGGAATAAAGAGTTATAAATGGAATGAAGAAGAGATTAAAAAGCTTAAAAATATAAGCATAGAAAATGGTGCTACCGAAGAAGAACTCACTATATTCAATGTGATGGAAGAGGTGAGAAATTCACTTATATCATTCCATAAATTAATAGAAGGTAAACACAATGTTAGAGATATATGTAAAGCTCTATACGAATTTTTATTAAGTATTAAAGCTTTTGAAAGAATAGATGAATGGATTATTAAGTTTGAAGAATTAAAGTTAGAAGATAAAGTAAAAGAGTATAAACAAGTAGAATCTATTGTAATAGATATGTTAGATCAAGCTGTAGAAGTTATGGGATCTGATGTAGTAGATACATTTGAATTTTTTAAAATATTAAATTCTGGTTTTGAAAATGAAGAAATAGGTGTTATACCAGTAGCTTTAGACCAAGTTAATGTTGGAGATATAGCTAGGATAAAAGGTAGAGAAGTAAAGGCATTATATATAGTTGGAATTAATGATGGGATATTACCAGCTGCACATAAAGATGAGGGAATTCTATCAGATAGAGATAGAATTGAACTTAAAGAGTTTGGAGTAGTATTAGCAGCTGATGGTAGAAGTAAAGCTTTTGAGGAACAGTTTGTAGTGTATACGGCATTAACAATCGCCAGTGAATATTTAATGCTATCATATCCTATGGCAGACTTTGAAGGTAAATCTTTAAGACCATCTATAATCATATCTAGAATAAAGAAAATATTGCCTAATTTAGTTGAGGAAAGTTCTTTATATGATTTGAGCAAGGGAAATGATCATTTTAATAAAGTTATTTCCCCAATACCAACTTTTAATGAATTAATATTTGCATTAAGAAGAGAGCTAGAGGATGAAGAAATAGATGAGGAGTATTGGGGAGAAGTATATAATTGGTTTAAAGAAAATGAAGATTTTAAATGGAAGATAGAAAATATATTTAAGGGGCTTAGATATTCTAACACAGGAGAAAAGGTGTCTAGAAATAAATTACTTTCCCTTTATAAAAATAATTTAGGAAAGTTATCATTTAGTGTATCTAGATTGGAAAAATATGCGGAATGCCCATTTTCATATTTCATTAAATATGGATTGAAGGCTAAAAATCGTAAGGTATATGAATTTACTCCACCTGATTTAGGATCATTTGTACATGATATTTTAGATTCATTTACTAATAAAGTAAAGAAAGAAAAGATCGCGTGGTCAGATCTTGATATGATAAAGTGCAAAAATATAGTGTCTGAATTAATTGATACTAAGTTAAAAGAAGATAGCGGATCTATATTAAATAGCACTAATAAATATAAGTACTTTTCAAAGAGATTTAAGAGAGTTATATCTAAATCAGTATCTGTTATATCAGAACAAATGAGAAGAGGGGAATTTGAGGTATTTAATAATGAATTTTCTTTTGGAAGTTATAATGACGGAGAAGCTATTGTACTAGAGTTGCCATCTAACGAAAAGGTATATTTAAATGGAAGAATTGATAGAATAGATACTTTAGATTTAGAAGGAAGTACGTATCTTAGAATTGTAGATTATAAAACAGGAAATAAACATTTTGATTTAAATGAGTTTTATTATGGGCTTCAAATGCAATTGTTGGTTTATTTAGATGCATTACTAAAAAACTCTGAGTATATACTAAAAAAGCAAGCCTTACCTGGAGCAGTACTATATTTCAGAGTTGATGATCCTATAATAAAAACTAAAGGCGACATAACTACTGAAGAATTAGAAAAAGAAGTTTTAAGTAATTTAAAAATGAATGGATTAATATTAAAAGATGCTAAAGTAGTTAAAGCTATGGACAGAGGTATTGAAACAGATGGGTATTCATTAGTTATTCCAGCTGCATTGAAGAAAGATGGAGATTTTAAAGCTGGTAGCGAAGTAGTAACTGAAGAACAATTTAATTTACTTAGAGAGTATGTAAATAAGAAAATGATTGATTTATGTGAAGATATGTTATGTGGAGATATAAAGATTCAGCCAACAAAGGATTCTGATGGTAGTCATTGTGAATTTTGTGATTTCTCATCTATATGCCAATTTGATAGTAGCATAGAAGATAATAAATATAAAATTATAATGAAAAAATCCAAGGATGAAATTTGGAATAATATAAGGGATGAATTAAATGATGATAAAAAAGAAAATTAGCTATTTAGATAGGAGATATTAATTTATGAGTGGAACAAAATGGACTGAGGAACAGCTAAGTGCTATTACAACAAGAGATTGTAATCTATTAGTTGCAGCAGCAGCGGGTTCTGGGAAAACAGCCGTATTGGTAGAAAGAATTATAAAAATAATTACAAATGAAGAAAATCCTATAGATATTGATAAACTTTTAGTTGTTACATTTACAAGTGCAGCAGCTGCTGAGATGAGAGAAAGAATAGCTAATGCCATATCAAAAAAATTAGATGAAACACCAACTTCTAAAAACCTTCAAAAGCAATTGACTTTATTAAATAGGTCTAACATTATGACTATTCATTCTTTTTGTTTAGGTGTAATAAAAAATAATTTTCATAAGATAGATTTAGATCCATCTTTTAGAATATGTGACCAAACAGAAGGTATACTTTTAAAGATGGAAATAATAGATGAATTATTTGATGATAAGTATGATGAAGAAAATCAGGAATTTATAAAATTTATTGAGGCATTTAGTAGTTATAAAAGTGATAATGCGTTAAAAGAATTAGTTTTAAGCTTATATAATTTTACAATGGCAGGACCATGGCCTAAAAAGTGGCTAAAGGATGCTTCAGAGGATTTTGATATAAAAACATTACAAGAGTTAGATGAAACTAAATGGGTAAATGTATTAAAAGAAAGTATAAAAATAGAACTAGATGGATATATAAAGATGATGCAAAAGGCAGTTGAATTAATAAATGAAACTGATGGATTGGAACCTTATTTTGAGGGATTTAGCAGTGAGTTAGATTTAATAGTTAATGCTTATAATAATGTTGAATCTAGTTTAAATGACTTATATAATTCATTGAATTTAATAACTTTTAATAGATTAAAGACTATCAAGAAGAATACTGTAAGTGATGAAAATATACAAAATCTAGTTAAGCAAATCAGAGATCAAGTTAAAAAGAAAATATCAGCATTAATTGAGGGAACTTTTATAGCATCTCCAGATAAAATGCTGGATAATATAATAAAATCTCATCCATATATAAATCAATTAACAGAGCTTACTTCAGAATTTATAGATAGATTTAATGCTAAAAAGAAAGAAAAGAATATATTAGATTTTAATGATTTAGAACATTTATGTTTAAAGATTTTAATTGAAGAGAATGAGGAAAATCAAATAGTACCATCAACAATAGCACAAAAGTTTAAAGATTATTTTGAAGAGGTACTTGTAGATGAATACCAAGATTCTAATAATGTTCAAGAGGCAATAATAGAATTAGTATCAAGAAAAAATTCTGATAATCCTAATGTATTTATGGTTGGTGATGTAAAACAAAGTATATATAAATTTAGGCAAGCAAAACCAGAACTATTTATTGATAAATACAACAGCTATTCATTGGATAAAGGCATTAATAGAAAAATTCAACTTTATAAGAATTTTAGAAGCAGAGAAGAAATTATAAATGGTGTCAATTATATATTTAAATCAGTTATGTCTAAGACTGTAGGAGAATTGGAATATACTGATGTTGAAGCTTTAAATTTAGGTGCAAGTTATCCTGAAAAGAAAAATGATGATGATATAATTGGTGGTCCGATTGAGGTTCATATTTTAGATAGAAGTGATAATAAAGAAGAAAATGATGAATTTAAATTACAGGCTGAAGAAGAAGAAATTGGTGACGTAAACTTAGAAGCGAGAATTATAGTAAAGAGAATTAATGAATTGATTTCTAAAAAAGAGGGAAATAAGTTTAAGGTGATTGATAAAGATACAGGCGAATATAGGGACTTAAAATATAAAGACATAGTAATTCTATTAAGAGCAACTAAAAACTGGTCAGAAGTGCTATTAGATGAATTAGGATTAGCAGGGATACCTGTCTATGCGGACACAGGATCAGGATATTTTGAATCAATTGAAATAAGGACTATTATGTCATTATTAAAAGTAATAGATAATCCTATGCAAGATGTACCTATGCTTTCATTATTGATTTCACCGATTATAGGATTAAGTGCAGAGGAACTTAGTGACATTAGGCTTATAGATAAAGAAAAGTATTTTTATGAAAATATAATTAAGATTTCTACTGAAAAGTTAATTTCAGTAGAGTTACAAGAAAAATGTGAATATATATTATCTAGTATTGATAAGTGGAGAAGAAAATCAATATATACGCCTATAGATGAATTTATTTGGTATTTATATATGGATACAGCTTATTATGGGTATGTAGGTGCCATGCCAAATGGAGTTCTAAGACAAGCAAATTTAAAGATATTATTTCAAAGAGCAAGACAGTTTTCAGATACTAGTTTTAAAGGACTATTTAATTTTATTAATTTCATAAATAAATTAACTAAATCATCAGGTGATATGGGAAGTGCCAAGATTTTAGGTGAAAATGAAGATGTTATTAGAATTATGAGTATTCATAAAAGTAAGGGGTTAGAATTCCCTGTTGTGTTTTTAGCTGGATGTGGTAAGAATTTTAACTTAATGGATTTAAATAATAAGATACTTTATCATGAAGAATTGGGATTAGGACCTGAATATATTAATTTAGAAAATAGAACTAGTATTACAACTTTACCTAAAGAAGCAATTAAAAAAAGAATGAAATTAGAAACATTATCTGAAGAAATGAGAGTACTATATGTTGCGTTTACTAGAGCTAAGGAAAAATTAATTATAACAGGGGCAGTAAGAAATGCAGAAAAATCTATTGAAAAGTGGATTAACTCAGCAGTTTTAGATAAGGATGTTGTATTGCCTTATGAAATATCAAAAGGCAAATCCTATTTAGACTGGATTGGTATGGCTTTATGTAAGCATAAAGATGGTGAAATCCTTAGAAAGAAATTGGGATTTTCTGGTGAAATGTGTAAAGATGACTTATCAATGTGGAAAATCAGCATATGGAATAAATATGAATTAGATATGTATGATGAATTAGACGAAAATCAAGAGGAAGAGGATGTTAAAATTTCAATTTTAGATAAAGATGTAAATAAAAAAGTTAAAAGTGAAGTTTATAGAAGATTAGGTTATGAGTATGAATTTAAGGAATCAACGAAGCTCACTAGTAATATATCTGTGTCTGATTTAAAAAAGAGAAATATAGAGGATGATATTGATACTCTTAAGATGTTTGATTTAGAAGAAGAGGATAATAAAAATAAAGATATAATAACTCCTAAATTTCTTCAAGAAGAAAAAGGAATATCAGCAGCAGAAAGAGGAACAGCAATCCATTTTGCAATGAAAAAAATAGATTTTAGTAAAGTTGGAACATTAAAAGAAATAAAAGAACAGTTAAATAAATTATATGATGAAGAGCTTATACTACAAGAAGAATATAACTCAATTAATCCATATAAGATATTAAGTTTCTTTAAAAGTAATTTAGGAAAGAAAATGCTTTATGTATATAATGAGGGTGGCAAAGTTTACAGAGAAGTTCCTTTCTATACTGAAATAAGTAGTTTAGAAATAGATGAATCTTTACCACAAAAGTATGCTAATGAAAAAATAAGATTACAAGGTATAATAGATTGTTTCTTTAAATGTGATGATGAAATAATTTTATTGGATTACAAAACAGATTATGTAGAAAATGAAGAAGAATTTAAAGATAAATATAAAAATCAATTATCATATTATAGTGAAGCAATATTTAAAATGACGGGAAAGAAAGTTGATAAAAAATACCTATATTCATTTTATTTAGAGAAAGAAATTTTAATATAGAAGTTGTCATAAGCGTATTGAGTTTATAAAGTAGTTTCTATTTCAAGGAAATTTTGAAAAAGGCTGGGTAGCTAAAAGCTGGTTTCTGTATTGTACAGGTATAAGCAAATCTAGATAGAATTTCAAAAGATAAAAAGCTACATTATAATATAATTATCTTTTAAATATATAAACAGATTTTGAATAAAAAATCTAGATAAAAAAACAAGTGAGTGTCTTAAATGTATGGGTAATTATACTTAAGATACTCACTTTTCTATATTTATTGGGGGGATAATTAGCTATTTAATTATAATTTTAGTATCTCTTGGGATATTATCATATATCCATTTAGCATCGCTCAATGCTAATCTTATACATCCATGTGAGGATTTTTTGTTTAAAGTAGTATCTACTACTGTAGTTTTATCTTGAGCATATGGAACGGAGTGAAATAATATATCACCATCGATTTGAGTCCAATACTTCCCACCTTGTTTAAATTTTTCTGAGAAGAACCATTCACCTTTTTCTTTAATAGAAAAGGCTCCACAAGGAGTTGGTTCAGAATCTATTCCAGTAGAACAAGAAAATGTTTTATCTAAATCCCACTTATTTGATTTACCTTTATAAATATAAGTTTTTTGACTATTTATATCTATAAAAATTAAATAAGGAGTATTACTAACTAAGTTTAATGTATTTATATTTTGTGAAGAAATATTATTTATATAATAATCTGACACTGTTTTTGATTCAGCTGTTTTGTCTAAATACTGTTGTTTACTAGATTTAATTTCAGCAATTTTTGTTTTTATATCTTCATCATCATTTAAAACAGAAGGAACATTAGATATTTGATTTAATGCCTGACTATAATAATCATTAGAACATAGTTCATCACATTTAGAAAATAATTCATCTTTAATCTTAGATTTAGATTCCCTTAAGTAAATTAATGATTCATTATAATTTAAATCTAATGGAGAGAGGTTGGAAAAGTTAGTTATAGCTTCGTAATATTCATTGTTATTAAAATGTTCTATTCCATTAGAATAATTATTTATTGAGTCTTGAAGACTAGATACAGAATTAACTAATTCTATTACTTCATTTGAATTAAAACCATATCTGTTTATTTCATTAGCTTTTATTAAAATTTCTTCTTCATTTAACTTAGAAGTCTCTAAATCTTGTTTTAATGTTGTTATATTATTTGAAAAATATTTTTTTAAATCTCTTTTTAACATTAAGTTCTTAAAAGGATTAAAATTTTCTTGTGTTAATAAAATGTTATTAGCTTGAGAGAATTTGTTACTATCAAAGTCTATCTTAAAATTATTAACTAATTTTTTATATTGATAACCATTAAATAGTGTAGTTAATGTAATTAGTGTAAATAATAAGATATATACTGTAAATTTATTTATATGAATATTTTTATTTATTTTCAAAACATACCTCCTATTTTTATCCAAAAATAAAATATATATTTTTTATTATGAACCTAAATGCATAATAATAAACATTTATATTTTATAAAATAGGAAGTATATGTTAATATATTTATTAGTGACGTTCTTATTTAAAAAGGATATTGGAGGAAATGATGAATAAAACAGATAATTTTTTTAAGAAATTTATTAATTGTATTTATAATTTAAAAGCATTAATAACATATCCTAAATACGGAATATGGAAGGCTATATTATATGTATTATTAATGAGCATTATTCTGGGAGGAATAAGGGGAATAACTATTGGATATAAGATAGATAGAGAATTAAGTAATTTAAGTACAATGTTGCAAGAAGATAAATATAAATTTAATATAGTAGATGGAGTATTACATACGGAAAATTCACCACTAAAGATAGAGGAAACATCTAGTCTAATATATATTGATGAAAATAAAAGCTTGAATGAAATAGATGATTTAAGAGATATAACAGTTCATAATGATAACAATATATTGTTTTTAAAAGATGGAGTATCATTAGAAGCAGGAATGTATAAACAACAAGCACATTATAAAGAATTAATTGGAGATTCTAAATTAGATAATGGTATTTTATTTGGAGAATTATCATATGTATTAAAAATTATTGTAGCTATAGTAATTTTGTATACGATATTATTTACATTTATTAATACATTAATAAATTGTTTATTTGTAACTGCATTTGCATCATTTTCATTAATAATTATGAAAGTATTTATGAAATATAGCATACTATATTCATTAAGTTTATATGCATGCACATTGCCATTTATATTTCAAATTATTTTACAGAGCATTTTTCCAAATATAAATTTAGATACTATGTTTATAGTGGGAACATTAGTATATGTAATATTTATACTTAAGTATATAAAAGATGGAATGACAAAAACCAAATTAAATAAAGACGGAATGTAATAAAGGATATATCATTAAGTGCTTAAATGCTTAATGATATATCCTTTTTATTTATAATTATTTTGATTTATTCTTGTTTACAAAGTAATCTATTATTAAAGATAAGGCACCATCACCAGTAATGTTAGTTGCAGTACCAAAACTATCTTGAGCTGCATGTAATGCAATCATTATAGGCTTCTCTATGTTTCCAAATCCAAGCATAGATTCTAATAATCCAAGGGCTGCCATAACTCCACCACCAGGAACTCCAGGTGCAGCTACCATTGTTACTCCAAGCATTAATATGAATGGCATCATAGTAATTAAAGTAGGAGTTTCTCCTCTCATCAACATCACACCTATTGAAGTTAATACTAAAGTTATAGTATCTCCAGCTAAGTGTATTGTAGCACATAGAGGAACAACTAAATCAGCAACTTCTTCAGATACATTATTTTCTTTAGTACAACTTAATGTAACTGGAATAGTAGCAGCAGATGATTGAGTTCCTACAGCAGTAAGATACGCAGGAATCATATTTTTTAACAACTTAAATGGATTTTCCTTCTTAAGTCCACCAGCTATAGAATATTGGCATAATAAATAAGCAAATTGCAATATAAACAATATTAGATAAATAGTGGCAAAAGATTTTATAGTAGTAAATATTTCACCACTTAAGCTTAATTTAGAAAATATTGCTGCAATGTAAAGTGGAACAAGTGGAATAAGAACTTTAGAAATAATCATTGAAACTATTGAACTAAATTCTTGAAATCCCCTTAATAATGAACTATTAGTTATTTTTGAAAGTCCTATACCAAAAATAAATGCAAATATTAAAGCAGACATTATATTAAGCATAGGTGGTATATCAATTGTGAAATATGGCTCTGCCTTAATTGTTTCAGTTGCTACTAATGTAGCAGCTTTTATTAGTTTTGGAAGAAACGATATTCCTATAAAATAAGCAGCAATACCAGAAATAATAGTTGATATGTAAGCTAATATTGTAGTTCCTATAAGTACTTTTCCTGAGTTTTTTCCAAGTGAAGCTATCCCAGGTACTATAAACGCTATTATTATTAATGGAATAACAAAAGATAAAAAGCTTCCAAATAAAGCACTGAAAGTAGCTAATATTCTTATTGGGAAGATTATATTTAAACTTCTACATGTTAAACCAAGTATTATTCCTAAAATTAAAAATGTAAATATTCTTTTAATTAATGATAAATTCTTCAATTATAAATCCCCCTTTTATAATTAATGTTCATATATGGAATACAAGTGTTTGTATTACAAGTACAAATATATCATTAAATTATTAGTCAGGTCAATAGTTATATAAAATTTTACTAAAAATAATAAAATTATTGTATATTTTACAAATAAGTTACATAAAATTATAAATAATATACACCAATATGAATAATTTTTTATAATTTTAGGTTATTTAGACTATTAAAGTAAAACAAAAAATGTTAAAAAATGGTTGTTACTATTTATAGTATGTGATAATATAAAAGTATAAAATTCAAAAAAATGGAAAAAAGATATTAATTATAAGGAGAAGCTGTAAATGAGTGTAGCGAAAAAAATTATAAATGATTTTATAGACGATGATATGGAATTAAACAAATTGGAACTTTCTAAGTTAACCAAAGAAGAATTAATAGATAAATACATTGATGTAAATAATCATAAGAATTTACAAGAAAATCTCCTTTTAAATGTTTCTCATGACTTAAGATCGCCATTAAATGTAATTTTAAGTATACTTCAATTTTACGAATCAGGTTACATAACTGGCAGTGATAATATGAGTAAATATATGACTAGTATAAAGAGAAATAGTTATAGGATGTTAAAACTTATAGATAATCTTATAGATACAACAAGATTAGATAAAAATTATTATAAAATTGAAAGAAGAAATTTAGACATTGTTAAATTAATAGAAAATACTATTTCATCAATAGATAAATATGCAAAACAAAAGAATATATCATTAATTTTTGATACAAATGTTGAAAAATGTATTATGGCAATAGATCCAGAGGCAATAGATAGAATAATTATGAATCTTTTATCTAATGCTATAAAGTTTTCTTATAATAATGGAAATGTATACATTAATCTATGGAAAAGAAATAATCAATTAAATATCTCAGTAAAAGATGAGGGCATGGGAATTCCACTAAAAGAACAAAAGAAAATCTTTAATAGATTTATGCAATCATCTAATCATAAAAAAATAGAGCAGTCAGGAAGTGGAATTGGATTAGCATTAGTAGAAAGCTTAACTAAAGCACATAATGGTAAAATATTATTAAATAGTGAGGAAGATAGGGGAAGTGAATTTATAATAAAACTTCCAATAATAAAATTAAGTGAGAATAATGAAGATAATCATATAATTAATGCAAAAACTAATATTGAAATGTTAGAAATAGAATTCTCAGATATTTACTTATAAAAATGACATTTATTAAAATAAATACTTAATATTATAGAAAAATAATCTTAAGTATTTATTTTATAAACTTGCTTATTATGGTAGCTTGTGATAATATATTTCTTGAAGTAAAGTTACTCCAAATCTATATGGAGCGTTAGTTAAACGGATATAACTTACCGCTACGGACGGTACATTGAGGGTTCGATTCCTTCACGCTCTGCCAAAAGACTTAACTATTTTTAGTTAAGTCTTTTTTTTATTATATAAATAAACATATAAATAAACGCTAATAATAAATTATATAAATATATTTTTAAATTTAATGTGGGGTTTTTAATAATTTTAATTTAAAGAGTGATATTTAGGTAGTATTGAAATTATTATAAATTAATTAAAGAAATGAGAAAGTTCTGTATATTAGATATTTAATAAATAATAGCTACAAAGTAAAGGTGGAAATTACTATGAAAGAAGATATTTTAATTAATTTATTAGATGAGCATAATGAAGGAAATTTATTAGCTACTGATAAATTTAGACCTTATAAAGTAATTTACTTGAAGAATAAAGAAAATAGCGAAGTATATGAGAAGTTAAGGAAATATCATAAAGAGATTTTTCCGAGTATTCATATAGAGAGTTATGTAATAAGCGAAGGTGGTATAAATGAAATAAATAATTTATTAAATAAATTAGATATAGAAAAAACTATTATAAATGTAACTGGTGGAAAAAGAATAAATTCATTAATTTTATTAAATCAAGCTTTAATAAAGAAGTTTAATACTGTTTATGTGGATATTTTAAATAAGAGAATATATGAATTAGGAAATGATATTAAGAATAAATCAGAAGAATTTAAAGACATATATCTAGACGACATACTTAAAATAACTGGTGCAGATATCTTATTGGATTCTAGTAAAATAAGCAGATATTCTGATGTAATTAATATAACAAAAAAAATTTATGAAAATTTAGAGCTTTGGTATAAGTATAAGCAGCGTCTTTATGATAATCATTTATTTATTCATGATTATTCTCAAGGTAACAAAGTCATTGTTAATGAATCTGATTTATATGGGGATGATGAAAGAAGAATATTAAACTCTTGTTTAAGTTATTTAGAAAAAATTGATGCAATAAAATATAAAAGAAATAAAAATAACATAGAGGTTTATTTTCAAAAGGATTATTTAAAGGGATTTATATTTAAAAGTGGAACTTGGCTTGAAGTATTAACCAATATAGTTGTTAGAGAGATTGAAGAAATTGATGATGTTAAGAGTGGAGTTATGTTTGTATGGAATAATAATCAAAGTAAAGTTAAAAATGAATTTGATGTGTTAGCAGTAAAGGATGATGTTTTAATATGTATATCATGTAAGGATAGTGCTAAATATGATGAAAATGCATTAAATGAATTAGATGTGTATAGTAAAAGATTAGGCGGAAAAAATGCAAAGAAAATATTAGTTGCAACCCAAGAACCTTGTAAAAAATGTATTAAAGAAAGAGCGGAAATGATGGGAATAAGTTTAATAATATTAGATAAAGATATGGAAAAATTTAAGAATGAATTAAAAAAGGTGATTAATAAATAATAGAGAGAAATTTAAAATTTCTCTCTATTATTAGGTTAATTTTGTTTATTATAAATTTGAAAAGTTTATTTATAATAAACGAAATTCTTGCAACATAATAAAATACACTTTCATAATAATAAATTAAAGTAGTAGTATTTTTATAAAACCTTAGTTCCAATAGTTTCTCCAAATAAGACCTTACATTCATATCCTTGCTTTGATTGTTCTAAAATATCATCATCTATTTTTACTTTATCTTTTTCTAAAAATAATATAGTTGTAGATCCACCAAACTTAAAGTATCCTTTTTCATCGCCTTTTTTTGCTTTTTTGTTAGGCTCATATGTTTGAATTATTGATCCAACACAAGTAGCACCTACTTCTACAGTTAGAACATCCCCAAAGTTTTCTGATTTAAATATGCACCATTCTCTTTTATTTTCACAAAATAATTTTGGGATTGAATTAAGAGCTATAGGATTTACAGAATAGTAATGGCCTTTAATTTTATGTGTTTCACAAGGTATACCAGAGTCTACAAAGTGAAACCTATGATAGTCCGTAGGACATAGCCTTAATATTATACAAATACCATCTTTATATCTTTCTGATATTTCATCATTTTTTATTAATTCTCTTAAACTATAAGTTAAACCTTTTACTTGAACAATATTATCTAAGTCTATATTATCGTAAACAGTAATTCTCCCATCTCCTGGAGAAATAAAAATATCTTCATTGTAATCTATAGGCCTTGAAGTAGAAGTCAAATTTCTAACAAAGAAGTCATTAAATGAATTAAATTCAGAAATATTTTTTTCTGCAATATTCATATCAATATTAAAGTCTCTAACAAAGTCAGGTATTTTTTTTGCACTGCATTTTGTATCACAAAATTTACCATAAAATTTTGAAAAAATCTTTCTCTTAGCAATTAATTCTGTTATGCTTTTTCCAACGGGTGTTTCATAGGTCCACTTAATGAACTTTTTACCTGCCACGTTTTCTTCTTCATATTCATTAGTAATTCTGTTATATACTTTAATCATAAATTCCTCTTTTCATTAATTTAAAAATATCTTTATATATTATATACTGATTCTAACATATATATTTTAAATATCAAAAAAATGAAAGTAAAAAGTAATAAATAGTAAAATTTTAGTGGTATAATATAATTATTATCAGTTTATGAAAATGAGGGATTGGTGTGAATAAAACAAAAAAATTGATTTTTAATTCTTCAATAGAAGTTTTTTCAAAATCAGGGTATAGGGGAGCAACAATGGATGAAATAGCAACTACCGCAGGGCTTGCTAAAGGAACGCTATATTATAATTTTAATAGCAAAGAAGAAATATTCAACTTTATAGTTGATAATGGACTTAAGTTGCTTAATGATGAAATTGCAGCAGTAAATGAATTAAATGATGATGCAATTGAAAAATTAAAACAAATCTGCAAAATACAATTAACATTTCTTTATGAACATAATAGCTTTTTTAGAGTTGTAATGAGTCAATTATGGGGAGATGAAGAAAGACAATTTATTTTAAGAGAAAAGGTAAAAGGTCATATAAAAGAAATAGAAAAGTATATTCAAATGGGGATTGAAGACGGATGCATTAGAAAAGGTGATAGCGAAGTTATGGCCTATGAATTTTTTGGAACACTATGTTCATCAGCCATATATGAGTTGATAAACATAGAAAATGTTAGTTTAGAAGATACTATTAATAAGACATTAGAATTTATTTTTAATGGATTAATTAATAAAGAGGGATAGAAAATAATAATCTTAATTCAAATAAATATTAATTAAATAAAACAAGTAAGCCTATCTTAAAAGTTTTTTAGGATAGGCTTACTTGTTTTAATAAAAAAATCCAACTTAAATCAATACATATATTTCATTTTATATTAAAAAACTCAATTAATTGATTATTTATCCAATAAAAACTATTAATTAATACTTATTTTTAATAAGTAATTATGTTAAAATTGTAACGTTGATTAAAAATGCGATTTAAAATATAAGTGTGCATTTAAAATATAGTTAAACAAAAAAAGTATACTAAAGACGGGGAGGTTCATTTAGTGGCATATATATTAATAAATGAAAAAGAAGTTTCTGTAAAAGAAGAGGGTAGAACTATTTTAGAAGTTGCATTAGAGAATAATATAGAGATACCAACCTTATGCTATTTAAATGATTGTAGCAATACAGGAAAATGTGGAGTGTGTGCTATTGAGATAGAAGGACAAGAAGAATTAGCATTGTCTTGTGAAACATTAGTTCAAGATAAAATGGTTATAAGAACTGATTCAGAAAAGGTGCAAGAAGCTATTAAACTAAGAGTAGCTGAAATGTTAGACAAGCATGAATTTAAATGTGGTCCTTGTAAAAGAAGAGAAGACTGTGAATTTTTAAAATTAGTAATAAAAACTAAGGCTAGAGCAAACAAGCCGTTCATAGTTAAAGATAAATCACAATATGTAGATGACAGAAGTAAATCAATTGTTATAGATAGAAGTAAATGTGTACTTTGTGGAAGATGTGAAGCTGCTTGTAGTGAAAAAACAGCTACAAATTCTATAAAAATTATTGATGACAATGGTGATAAGAAAGTAGCAACTATTGAAGGTAAATGCTTTGATGACACAAATTGCTTATTATGTGGTCAATGTATAGCAGTATGTCCAGTAGATGCATTATCAGAAAAATCTCATACTGAAAGAGTTCAAAATGCTTTAGAAGATCCAAGCAAACATGTAATAGTTGCAATGGCTCCGTCAGTTAGAGCTGCCATGGGTGAAGCATTTAAAATGGGATATGGTGTTGATGTGACAGGAAAAATATATACAGCTTTAAGAATGTTAGGATTCAATAAGATATTTGATATTAACTTTGGTGCTGATATGACAATAATGGAAGAAGCAACAGAACTTATTAGTAGGGTAAATAAAGGTGGCCCATTCCCTATGTTTACATCTTGTTGTCCATCATGGGTAAGAGAAGTTGAAAATTACTTCCCAGAGTTTATAGATAATTTATCTAGTGCAAAGTCACCTCAACAAATTTTTGGTGCTGCAAGTAAAACTTATTATCCTGAAATAGAAGGATTAGATCCTAAAGATGTATTTACAGTTACAATAATGCCTTGTACATCAAAGAAATTTGAAGCTGATAGAGAAGAAATGGAAAATAACGGCTTAAGAAATATAGATGCTGTAATTACAACTAGAGAATTAGCTAAAATGATTAAAACTGCAAAAATAAATTTTGCTACTTTAGAAGACAGCGAAGCTGATCCTTCAATGGGAGAATATACTGGTGCTGGAGCTATATTTGGAGCTACTGGTGGTGTTATGGAAGCAGCTTTAAGAAGTGCAAAAGACTTTATAGAAAATAAATCACTAGAAGAAATAGAGTATGAACAAGTAAGAGGACTAGATGGAATAAAAGAAGCTACAGTTACATTAGGTGGACAAGAATATAATATAGCTGTTATTAATGGTGCAGCAAATGTATTTGATTTTGTTAAGAGCGGAAGAATGGAAGAAAAACAATATCACTTTATTGAAGTAATGTCCTGTCCTGGTGGATGTGTAAATGGTGGTGGACAACCTCATGTAAATTCAAAAGATAGAAGTAAAATTGATATTAGAACTGTGAGAGCATCCGTTTTATATAATCAAGACAAGGGACTAGTAAAGAGAAAATCTCATGAAAATGCATCACTATTAAAGATGTATGAAACTTATATGGGCAAACCAGGAAAAGGACTAGCTCATGAATTATTACATATAAAATATAAAAAAAGATAAGATGTTTATTTAGTATAGACTCTACAGATATATGATATTAGATAATTTAATTGTTTTAATTAAGCTATTTAGTATAAAATATATTTTGTAGAGTCTATTTTTATATAATATAAAATTAATTCTAATATGAAGCTAGAAAAAATTTAGTTGAGAATTGAAAGTGGGGTACATATGAAGCTTTTAGCAAGTGATTTAGATGGAACTTTAGTAGTGGGAAATGAATTAAAAAATTATAAGGATTTAACGTCAATTAATAAGCTTAAAGAACACGGGCATAAATTAATTGTGTCAACAGGCAGAAGTTATGACCTGGTGATACCTTTAATGGAGAAGTATGATATAGAATATGATTATTTATTACTTTGTAATGGAAGTTTAATTATGAATAGAGCACATGAAATGGTATTTGATGAATGGGTATCTAATGAAATTTCAAATAAGATAATAAATGATTATTATAATGATGAAACTTTAGTTTATGTAGATAATTATAAGAATTCTATTTTTATAGATAATCCTAATTTTGATAAATCTCAAATTGGGGACATGATGGATTTATTTACAAAAAAAATAAATATTCAAGAGGCTGTATCATCAAAAGATGATTATAAAATAATAAGTCTATCACCTGTAGATAAAGATCAGATTAAAGCTGAAAAAATAAAAGATGAAATAATTAAAAAATATGGTGAGCATGTAGAAGCATATAGAAATCAATTTTTTGTTGATGTAGTACCAAAAGGATGCTCAAAAGGAAATGCACTTAAGACAATATTAGAAGTAGAGGATATTTCAAAAGATAATCTTTATGTTGTTGGAGATTCATTTAATGATGTTTCAATGTTTAATACAACTCATAATAGTTATACATTCAATGATTCAGAAGAGAAAGTTAAAGAATATGCTAATCATGAAGTTGATTATGTATATGAAGTTATAGAAGAGTTATTATATAAGTAATTGATTAAATCAAAATAAAGGCTATTCCTTAGTGAAATAGCCTTTTAGCCTAATTATTTACTAGTTGCAGCGAATTCTAAATATTCATCAAATGTCATAGTTCTATCAACAATAGAACCATCATCTTTAATATCTATAATTCTATTTGCTATAGTTTGAACAAATTGATGGTCATGAGAAGCAAATAGTATATTACTGTTATAATTTTTTAAACCATTATTTACAGCAGTAATTGATTCAAGATCAAGGTGATTAGTAGGTTGATCTAACATTAATACATTTCCGTTAGAAAGCATCATTCTAGATAACATACATCTAACCTTTTCTCCTCCAGATAATACATTAGCTTCCTTTAGAGCTTCTTCCCCAGAGAATAACATTCTTCCTAAGAAACCTCTTATGTAGCTTTCAGATTTTTCCTCAGAATATTGTCTAAGCCAATCAACTAAAGACAGATTACATCCATCAAAATATTGAGAATTATCAGTTGGGAAGTAAGAATTAGTTATAGTTATTCCCCATTTGTATTCTCCACTATCTGGTTCCATTTCTCCAGCTAGTATTTTGAATAATGCAGTTACAGCAATTTCATTACCGATAAGAGCAATTTTATCACCTTTATTCACCATGAAATTAATGTTATCTAAAAGCTTAACTCCATCTACAGTTTTAGATAAATCTTTAACTGTTAATATGTCATTACCAACTTCTCTTTCAGGTGTAAATCCTACGAAAGGATATTTTCTGCTTGAAGGTTGGATATCATCTAAAGTGATTTTATCTAATAATTTCTTACGAGAAGTAGCTTGCTTAGATTTAGATGCATTAGCACTAAATCTTGCAACGAAGTCTTGTAATTCTTTAATTTTTTCTTCTTTTTTCTTATTTTGATCCTTAGACATTTGAAGGGCTAATTGGCTTGATTCATACCAGAAATCATAGTTACCAACATAAATCTTAATCTTTCCAAAATCAACATCAGCCATTTGAGTACAAACTGAGTTTAAGAAATGTCTATCATGTGATACAACTATAACAGTTCCATCAAAATTACCTAAGAAATCTTCTAACCAATTAACAGCCTTTAAATCAAGACCATTAGTAGGTTCATCTAGTATTAGTATTCCAGGATTACCGAATAGAGCTTGAGCTAAAAGAACTTTAACCTTTTCTCCTCCAGTTAATTCTGACACGTTTTTAAAGTGATAATCAGTGCCAATTCCTAAACCTTGTAAAAGTGAAGAAGCTTCAGATTCTGCTTCCCAACCATTAAGTTCAGCAAATTCTCCTTCTAATTCAGATGCTTTAATTCCATCTTCATCAGAAAAATCAGGCTTTGCATATAACTCATCTTTTTCCTTCATTATTTGGTATAATCGTTCATTACCCATTATAACAGTTTCTAAAACTTGACAATCATCATATTTGTAATGATCTTGTGTTAATACTGACATTCTTGTATTTGGAGCAATTATAACGTCACCAGTATTAGGTTCAACTTCACCTGAAAGTATTTTAAGAAAAGTACTTTTTCCAGCACCATTTGCGCCAATAACTCCATAACAATTTCCTGCTGTAAATTTAAGGTTTACGTCTTCAAAAAGTTTACGTCCACCAAATCTAAGACTAACATTTGATACAGTTATCAATAAATTTCCCTCATTTCATTGAATATTCATTTCGTTATTATACCACATAAAGCTACATAAAGAGAATATTTAAAGGAATTAAAAGCATCTTTATTATTGACATTTTTGTAATTTAGATGATAAAATTAAGGAAATTGTAAAGATGGAGAGTAATTATTATGATATGCACTAGATTTATATTATTAAAATTAAATAACGCATATTACTGTAGCTATTATAGATAGAGCTTGTATTAATAATTTTTTATTATAGATGCGAGCTAAAGTATAAACTTAAGTTTGTATCTATGATGGTTAGAGCTATTTATTATTCTCAAAATAAGCCACATAGATAAGCTATGTGGAAGTAGAGTATTTAGTATTGTAGGCAACCACATAGTAACACTATGTGGTTTTTTTATTCTTTGGAAATTATAAAAAAGAAGAATTTTATGATTAGTTCAAAGTAGTCTTTATGATTTTTTATTTATTTTAGGAGGGACAGTAGGAATGGCTAAGAGAGAAAATTTTAAGAGTAGGACTGGTTTTATACTTTCATGTATAGGGGCAGCAGTAGGACTAGGAAACATATGGATGTTTCCATATCGATTAGGTCAAAATGGAGGCGCAGCTTTTTTAATTCCATACTTTATTTTTGTATTGTTATTAGGTTCAACAGGATTAATAACAGAATTTGCATTTGGAAGAAAATTTAAAGGTGGTTCAGCAACAGGAATTATAACAACATTTGCTGAAAAAAATAAAAAAGGTGGAAAGTTAGTAGCGCTAATACCTGTAATAGGATTAGCAGGTGTATTTATGTTTTACAACATAGTTGTAGGATGGATAATGAAATATTTTTCAATGAGTATTACAGGAGAATTATTTTCAGTAGATGTTCATAGTTTTTTTGAAGGATTTTCAGGAACAAGTCAAACAATAGTTTGGAACTTTATAGCTATAGCATTAACATTAGTTATAGTTTATGCAGGAGTAACAAAGGGTATAGAAAAAATAAATACAATAATTATGCCAGCATTGTTTGTAATATTTATTTTGCTTGCAATTAGATCACTTACACTTCCAGGAGCAATGGAAGGTGTTAAATACTTATTAAATCCTAAATGGGAATTTTTACTTAAACCTAATACTTGGATAATGGCTTTAGGACAAGCGTTCTTTACAGTATCATTAAATGGTTGTGGTATGGTTGTATATGGTAGTTATATGAAAGATGATTTTGATATACCAAGGTCTGCTTTAAGTACAGCAATATTAGATACAATAGCAGCATTACTTGCTTCATTTGTTATCATGCCATCTGTATTTGCATTTAATTTAGATCCAATGGCAGGTCCACCATTATTATTTATAACAATGCCAACAATATTTAAAGCTATGCCTGGTGGAAGACTAATAGCTATAGTATTCTTCTTAAGTTTAATATTTGCAGCTGTATCATCATCTATTAATATGTTGGAAGGTCCAGTTGAAGCATTAATTTCACAAACAAAGCTTAATAGAAAAAAGGCATCAATTATAATAGCTATAATAGGGTTTATATTATCAATACCTTTAAATTTAAGTATGGCTAGCTTTGATAATTTCACTAATTTTATCACAATAATAGTATCACCACTAGCAGCTCTGATAGTATTTTTAGTATTTTACTATGTAGGGGATTATAAAAAGGCACTTATAGAGATAAATAAGGGGTCTAGTAGAGAATTAGGAATTAACTTCATATATCTTGCTAAATATGTCTTTGTAATTATAACTGTAGTAGTTATAATACTTGGAGTTATATATGGCGGTATTGGTTAAAATTTTCTATATACTAATTTAAATAACTTATATGATAAATAAAAGCACTACCATTTTATTTAAATGGAGTGCTTTTTTCATTTACTTAAAAGTTAATCATTTTTTATTACTTTTATTAATATGAGAATTGAATAGATTATGGTAATAAAGATTCCTATAAAGGATAAAATTATTATTAATCGTGATGACCAAGAAATTAGAAGCATACTTATAGAACTTAGGTTAGTAGGATCAAAAAGCGTAAAGATAGAACCTAAACTTCCATGAACTATATCGTTATTCAAAAGGGTTAAAATTATCCCACAAATCAATCCCATTATTAAATCTGAGTATTTTTGCATTAATATCCCCCATTTTATTTAAGTATTTTGATAATTTTAAAAGTATATATTTATTATATCATTAGACTTATATTTAATTAATATGAGATAAGGAAATATCTTACTATAACTAATAAAAAGAGCTATTTTAGAGTGATTTGTAAAATAATCATCTAATAACAGCTCTTTTTATTTATCTAAATCTACAAATACTTTTTAAATTATATAATTAAAAACGCAAATGAAATGAAATAAGGTTCCAAGCATTATGAAAACATGAAATATTTCATGAGATCCAAAAACGCCTATTTTTATTTTATCTTTCTTTAAGGCATATATTACCCCACCAATTGTATACATCAATCCACCTAAAACAAGTAGGCTTACACCTATTGGTGAAAGTGCTATTGATAATGGGTAAATTGCAAAAATAGCAAACCAACCAATAGTAATATATATAACGCTACTTAACCATTTAGGACATGTAACCCAACAAATTTTAAATATTATCCCAACTAAAGCAGATGTAGCAACTGCTATAAAAAGTTTATTACCAATAGAGTTTTGTAATGCAATTAAGCAAAATGGTGCATAAGATCCTGCTATAAGTACAAAAATCATAGAGTGATCTACTTTTTTTAAATGTTTAATTATTTTCGAATCTGCAATAACAGAATGGTAAGTTGCCGAAGCACTATATAATAAAATCATACTAATTCCAAAAAGAATGATAGATACATATTCTATCAATGATCCTTGTGATATGTTTACTTTAATTATCATTAAAACTAATCCAACTAGTGATAAAATTGCACCAATAAGGTGTGTTAATCCATTAACCGGTTCTCTTAAATATTTATTCATAAATACCTCCATACTCAATATATAGTTTTTAAAACTATATGATATTATACCAATATTATTATATATAGTTATATAAAAGTCAAAGACCATAAAAACTTATTTTAAGCTCTTTAAATCATATTTTTAGCTATTTTCTTGAATTTTATAAGTAATACTATTAATATTAAATATAGATAAGATAATATGTAGTTTATAAAACTAGATTAGGAAGTGTAATAATGACAAAAGATATATTAAATATAATGGAAAACCTAAACTTAGATAAAAAAATAAATTTAGAAGATATACCCGAAATAGATTTATATATGGATCAGGTTATTCAATTGTTTGAAAATAAATTATCAGTCCTTAAAAGAAAGGAAGAAGATAAAGTATTAACTAAAACTATGATTAATAATTATGCTAAGGCTAAATTATTAATGAGTATAAAGAATAAAAAATATTCTAAAGAACATTTAATATTAATGAGCTTAATATATGATTTAAAGGGTGCACTATCAATAAATGATATAAAGCTTACATTAGATAATATAGTTAAAAAGTATGAAAATAATGAAGAATATGATTTGAGAGCTCTTTATAAAACATATTTAGATATGAATTCTCAAGATGTTAATGAATTTAAGGAATACATGAATGATAAAGAAGAGAATGTAAAGAATCTTTTAAGTGAAAATAATATAAATGGTGATTTTGAAGAAAAATTTTTACTTGTTGGATCAATGATATCAATGAGTAATATGTATAGAAGAATGGGCGAAACTTTAATCGATGAGTACTTTATGGGAGATGAAAAGTAAATGAAAAATTTTAATGATTTGCGCAGAGATTTAATAAATATAGATGGAAAAGGATATAAATCATATAAGCAACTTGAAGGTAACTATGAGTTTAATGATTATATATTATCAATAGATCATGTACAAGGAGACCCATTTGCAACGCCTTCTAGAGTAAGAATAATAATGGATAAAAAAGTTTCAAATATTCCAGAAGACTTAGTAAATAACAATTACAAAAAGATTGCTGTTCAAGATTATTTAACTAGAACATTTTATAAAAATATATATTCATATAGTAGTAAGATTTTTGGGTCAGGAAAAAGTGGATTAATTTCTATAAGTAAATGCACACAAGAAATTTTAGACAGAACTTCTATTGTGATAAGTGATAAAAAAATAGAAGTTAGAATAGAAGTTGGATTTCCAGCAAGGGGTAGAAGTGTTCTTGCTAAGGAATTAGAAAAGATTTTATTTGATTTCCTACCTAAAATTGTAGAATCATCGTTAATTTATAAAAATATAGATAAAAACAAACTTATAAATCAAGTGAAATTAGTTGAAGACCAACAATTTATAAGAAACGAATTAAGAAACAATAATTTAATTGGATTTATTGCAAATGGATCTATATTACCTAGAGAATCAGGAGTATCAACTAAGCCTTTAAAAGACGGAATACTATTTAAATCTCCTGAAAATTTAGAGGTTAAATTCAATTTACCTAATAATGGTGAAATTGTGGGAATGGGAATTAAAAAAGGTATAACAATTATAGTTGGTGGAGGTTATCATGGAAAATCTACACTATTAAATGCATTGGAATTAGGTATTTACAATCATATTGAAGGTGATGGAAGAGAATTTGTAATAACAGATAATACAGCATTAAAAGTTAGAGCAGAAGATGGAAGAGTAATAAATAAGGATGATATATCATTATTTATAAATAATTTGCCTAATAAAAAAGACACAACTAAATTTTATAGTGAAAATGCAAGTGGAAGTACATCTCAAGCTGCAAATATAATAGAAGGCATAGAGAGTGGAACTAAAGTATTTTTAATAGATGAAGATACATCAGCTACTAATTTTATGATCAGAGACGATATAATGCAGATGCTGGTTTCTAAAGATAAAGAACCTATAACACCTTTTATTGAAGTTGCTAGAGATTTGTATAATCAAAAAGAAATATCAACAATTATAGTAGTAGGAAGCTCTGGAGATTATTTTGATATTGCAGATAATGTAATACAAATGGATTGTTACAATATAAAAAATGTAACAGAACAAGCTAAGAATTTAAGCAATGGAAAAATACTTTCTAAAATTAAGGAAAGAAATCTTCAGATAAAGATAAATTCAAATAGGGTTATTAAAAAAGGAAGCATTGAAAAAGGATATAAAGGCGTAAAAATAAAAACTCTAGGAATAGATGGATTAGTAATTAATAAAGAAAATATAGATTTAAGAGCAGTTGAACAAATAGTGGATAGTGAGCAAATTAACACTATTGGAGAGATTATGAAATGGGCAGAGGATAATGTTATAGATGGAAAGAAAACATTAATAGAAGTAACAGATGAAATAATGAACTATATAGAAAAGAACGGACTTATATCAATTAGTAATATAAAAGGTGGTCATGGTAGATTGTCAATGCCAAGAAGACAAGAAATAATGGCCACATTCAATAGATTTCGTAGTTTGAAAATATAAAGCATGTTGATATTTGCATACGTAAAGTGGACTGAGTAATTGAACTTAGGAATACTAAAATGAGTATAGTCCTATTTTAGCTTGTTCCCAATATAAAATTGTGACAAGCGGTAAATATGACAATACTCATTAAGAATTCTCAAAGTCCAATTACAATGCCACTTTACCTATTGCAGATATCAACATATATTTTTATATATTCTAAGATGATTGGTCTTAAAAATGAAATCTAAGATTGGTTTAAGAAGAATTTAATGGGGGAAAATATGAGAGGTTTAAAAAATGGAATATTAATATTATTGATATTTACCATTTCAATTTTGGTAGTTGGATGTAGCGAGCAAAAAATTAATGACACTAAAAGTGAAAATGAATGTGTAGTTGAAGAAAGTTTTATAGAATCCATAAAATTACCTGAGACTATGAAATCACCAGAAGATGTTATAAGAGATTCATTTAAATATAAAAATTCACATCAATTAAAAAATTTATTAATCTGTTATACAACAAGATATAAGGATATTAATTTTAGATTAGATAATTTAGAAAGTTGCAAACTGGATTCTTTAGAGTTAATAACAGATTCAAGAATTTATAAGAGTTATTTTACAAGTGGAGTAGAAATAAAAAGAGAAAATGTAAGAAAATATACTGTTAAATATAATGTACAATATAAAGATCAAAGTAAAGAGCCAGAAGATAGTGGAGAATATGAAAAGATGTTTACTTTGATTAGAGAAAATAATCTAGGTGAATGGAAAATAGATGGTATTGGAGAATCATAAGAAAACAACTGCCTCAGATATTCTGAGGCAGTTATTTTAGTTTTACTAAAACAATAAATTTGCTATTAATACTATTATAGGCAATGTTATGATAGTTCTTTCTAGGAATATTATAACTAACTCTTTGAATGAAACTGGTATTTTTGAACCTAGAAGTAATCCACCTACTTCTGACATATATATTAATTGTGTTACCGATGTACACGCTATTATAAATCTAGTCATTTCATTTTGAATACTTGTAGCTAATACAGATGGTATGAACATATCTGCAAAACCAACAACTAATGTTTTAGAAGCTGCAACAGCTTCAGGAACTTGTAATAACTTTAGTAATGGTATAAAAGGTAATCCAAGCATTGTGAAAATATGAGTATATTCAGCAATCATAAGGGCAATTCCGCCCATAGACATAACTACTGGTAATACGCCCATCCACATATCTATTACATTCTTTAGACCATCTTCAACAAATGAGTGAAAGCTAAAATTATCTTCAGCTTTATCAATAGCATTTTTTAATCCCCATGTAAATGGAGTATATCCGTTAGGAATAAGATCTACATTTTTTTCTAATTCTCTACCATCAATATATGTATCAGGCTTTTTAGATAATGGTCTTACTCTTGGAAGCACTATAGCTGCAACTATACCAGCAAAAGTAACTGTTAAATAGAATGGAACAAACATGTGTGAAAGTCCAACTTGAGTTATAACCATTAAACTAAATGTTATAGAAACTGCTGAAAATGAAGTACCTATAACAGAAGCTTCTTTTTTTGTATAAAAGCCTTCTTCATATTGTTTACTAGTTAATAATATTCCAATAGTTCCATCACCTAACCAAGAAGTAATACAATCTATTGAAGAACGACCAGGAAGTTTAAATAAAGGTCTCATTACTTTAGTAAATAAAGCACCTACAAATTCTAATAAACCATGGTTAAGTAATAATGGCAAAAATAAACCTGCAAATAAGAATACAGCAGTTAATAATGGAAGAAGACTAAATAAGATCATTCCACCAGTACTATCAGACCAGATAAATTCAGGTCCTACTTTAAAATAAGTCATTATAACTATTATCATACCTATTATTCTAGCACTCAACCAAGAATAACTAATGTTAAACAATGAATTTAAAACTTTATTTTCAGTTTTAAAAATTTTTATTAAAATACTACCAATGGCAGAAATTGATATTAATATAAGAGCGATAAGTGGTAAAACGCTTTCTAATGTATCTACAACTAAATTTGATAAGAAAGCTACTGGAATTGTGAATTGTCCGTTTATCATTATTGGAGTCATAAATAATAAAATTCCTACAAGCGATGGAACTATAAACTTCAATAATGAGGAAATATTTAAATTTATATTTACTTCTGTATTTTTATTCATTTTTATCCCCTTTTTCTTTATAAATATACAACAATTATTATTTTAATATAGAAAAGCCAAAAAAGATAGTGCTAATTCAAAATAAAAGTTTAATTTTTATTTTAAAATATTATATTTTGTACATAACAATTTTAACTATAATTATGTAAAAATTTGCAGTTTAATACATATGCTCACATATAATATATAAAGAGTTTAATTATTTATATATTCTTTAGTCAAAATTAAATATCTAAGGAGGAAATTTATATGTACAAAAGAATTAAGAAAAAATTCAAGAATTTCTCCATAAGAAGAAAAGTTCGAACAAGTTTTTCTATAATATTAGTATTTACCTTAGTTTTTATGATTATGTCATTAATGAGCTTACAATTTGTATCTAATAAAATTACTAAGTTATATAATGAGCCATTTAAAGCTGTTGATATAACTTGGAACATGAAAACTGAATTTTTAAAGATGCAAAGAGACATGTATCAAGCTTTAATTGAACAAAAAGAAGATAAAATAAAAACTAATATTTCTAGTGTGGAAGATCAATTAAAATTATTAGAAGAAGATATAATTAGTCTTAGAAAAATATATACAGATGATAATAATCTAATTAATAAATTTGAAAATAATATGGGTGAAGTAAAAGATGAGAGAGAAGAGATATATTCATTGCTTTTAAATAATAAGGATTTAGAAGCTTATACTCTAATTACTGGAAAATATGATGAAGGAATACAAAATGCCAGAGAGAATTTAATTGAAATTGGAGAAACCACTAATAATAATGCATTAACATTTGTACAAGAAGCTGAAAAAACAAGAAACTTAATATTTATATTAGCAGCTATAATACTAATATTAATGATAGGTTCAATTATAATGATAAGCAGAATAATTCAATCTAGCTTACTTGAGGGAATTAACCATGTGAAAAAAGTATCTGAGGATTTATCAGAGGGAAATTTAAATATAGATAATAGCTATGTATCTGATGATGAAATGGGTGAAATGAGTAGGGATTTAAATGAAACTATAGAAAATTTAAGTGGTTATATAAATGATATATCAAGGGTTATAGAAAATATAGCTAATGAAAATTTAAATGTAGAAACTTTAATAGAGTATAAAGGAAACTTCAAACCTATAAAAGACTCTTTAGATAATATTATAAGTTCATTTAATAGTATATTTAAAAATATACATCAAGCATCTGATTTAGTAGCAAGTAGTTCTGAAGAGATAGCTTCAACTACTCAAAGTTTATCTGATGGTGCAGTAGAGCAATCAAATGCAGTAGAAGATTTATTTTCTAAATTTAATGAAGTTTTAATTAAGATAAATAAAAATACTGAGAGCACTAAAAAAGCTGATGAGGTTTTTGAAAATACTAGAAGAATGGTTTTGGATGGAAATAAAAAAATGGAAGAATTAATGATATCTATGAATAGGATTGATGAAATGTCAAATGAAATTGAAGCAATAATTAGTACTATAGAAGATATTGCATCTCAAACTAATTTATTAGCATTAAATGCTGCAATAGAAGCAGCTAGAGCTGGAGATGCTGGAAAAGGATTTGCAGTAGTTGCAGAAGAAGTGAAATTACTTGCAGAGCAATCATCGAAAGAGGTTAAGCATACAAATCAAATAATACAAAATTCTATGAAGTTTATAAAAAATAGTAATGTATTAGCTAAAGAAACTTTAGATGCTTTAGAAGATATAGTAAAGAATGTAGATCATACATCTGAGTTAGTAAAACAAATAGCAAACTCTTCTGAGTATGAATCTGAAGCTTTAGGAGATATGTCAGTTAAAGTTGATAAAATATCTGAAGTTATCCAAATGAATTCAGCAACAGCTGAGGAGACAGCTGCTGCAACACAAGAATTAGCATCACAAGCAGAACTTTTAGAACAAGAAATATCAAAATTTAGATTAAAGAACTAAATCTATAGTTGATATATGTGTAAGTATTAGTTGAGAATTGAGAGTAGAAAGCATACAGTTAAGGGAAAAATTCTATATTGGAATTTTAATATATATTTAGTGGAAAGTTTTTATGACTTTCTACTAAAGCTTTCAACTCTCATCTCTTTAATCTGAACTAAAAAAGTGTGGAGCCTTTTGTTCTTACCTTGATAAGAGAAATAAGGTATAGTAATATAAATATCATAAGAATTTAACTTTAAGGAGAGAAAAAAATATGGGCTTTCGTAAAAATTTAATTAATGCAAATAGAATAGTTGTAAAGGTAGGAACTTCAACATTAACCTATGATAACGGTAATATTAACTTAAGAAGAATTGAAAAATTAACTCGAGTTTTATCTGATATTGTTAATTCAGGAAAAGAGGTTGTTTTAGTAACATCAGGAGCAATAGGTGTTGGTGTAAGTAAATTAAAGTTAAAGGAAAAGCCCCAAAATATAAGAGAAAAACAAGCAGTTGCATCAGTAGGACAATGTGAACTTATGCATATATATAGTAAATTCTTTGGTGAATACAGTCATGTTGTTGGTCAAGTTTTACTTACAAGAGATGTAGTAGAAGATGATCATATTAGAGAAAACGTATGTAATACATTTGAAACATTAATAGAAAATAAAATAATTCCAATAGTTAATGAAAATGATACAGTTTCAATAGATGAGATAGAGAATATTGTTAAGTTTGGGGACAATGATAACTTATCAGCTATAGTTGCAACATTAGTAAAAGCTGATTTATTAATAATATTATCTGATATAGATGGATTTTATGATTCTGATCCAAGAAGCAATAAGGATGCAAAATTATTAAAAGTTGTAGAAGAAATAACACCAGAATTAGAAAGTTGCGCTGGAGGTGCTGGTTCAAATTTAGGAACTGGCGGAATGGTAACAAAACTTGCAGCAGCTAAAAAAGCAGTATCTTCAAGTGTAGATATGATCTTAGCTAATGGAAGTGATCCAAGTGTAATATTAAATGTTTTAGATGGTGAAGATGTGGGAACTTTATTTTTAGGTAAAAAATAATTGGGGGTATAGAAATGAAAGAATTAATTTTAAAAGGTGAAAGAGCAAAGGAAGCATCATATGTTCTTATGAATGCTACAACAAGTGAAAAGAATGATGCTTTAATAAAAATGGGGCAAAAATTATTAGAAAATAAAGAGTATATTATTGCTGAAAATAAGAAAGACTTAGAAAATGCTATGCTAAAAGGAACATCAAAAGCTATGCTTGATAGACTTTATTTAGATGAAAAAAGACTTGAAGATATGGCAGATGGATTAAATCAATTAGTTAATCTTAATGATCCAATAGGCGAAGTTATTACTATGTGGAAGAGACCTAATGGACTTCAAATTGGTAAGCAAAGGGTACCAATGGGGGTTATAGGAATCATATATGAAGCTAGACCTAATGTTACTTGTGATGCAGCAGGATTATGTTTGAAAGCTGGAAATGCAGTGATATTAAGAGGTGGAAGTGAAGCAATAAATTCTAATAAAGCAATAGTTAAAGCATTATGTGAAGGGATAAAAGAATCAGGACTTCCAGAATATTCACTTCAATTAATAGAAAATACAAGTAGAGAAATTGCAAATGAAATGATGAGATTAAATGAATACATAGATGTTCTTATTCCAAGAGGTGGAGCAGGTCTTATACAAGCAGTTGTTAAAAATGCAACTGTTCCTGTTATAGAAACTGGTGTGGGAAATTGTCATGTTTACGTTGATGAAGAAGCTGATTTTAAAATGGCAGAAGATATAATAATAAATGCTAAAACAAGTAGACCAGCTGTTTGTAATGCAGAAGAAAAGTTATTAGTTAATGAAAAAATTGCAGAGGAGTTTTTACCTAAGATTATTTCAGCATTGAGAGAAAAAAATGTTGAAGTAAGAGGCGATATTAGTGTAATGAAAATAGTTGATGATGTGAAAGAAGCAACAGATGAAGACTGGGGCAAGGAATATCTAGATTTTATAATTGGTATTAAAATTGTAAATAATATAGATGAAGCTATTAAACATATAAACAAATATGGATCAGGTCATTCAGAAGCTATTATCACTAATAATTACCAAAATTCACAAAAATTCTTGCAAAGAGTTGATGCAGCAGCAGTTTATGTTAATGCTTCAACAAGATTTACAGATGGATGCGAATTTGGATTTGGTGCAGAAATAGGAATAAGCACTCAAAAACTTCATGCAAGGGGTCCAATGGGATTAAATGAACTTACAACTACAAAATATATTATCTATGGAAATGGCCAAATAAGATAGTATTGTGTTTTATTACATGGATATATTTAGCAAAAATTAAGAATTTAATGGGAGATTTTTTGGATTACTTTATTTATAATTTAAGATAAGGAGAATTTTATGGATTGGAAGATTAAAAAATTTAATGAACTTACTTTAGATGAATTATATGAAATATGTAAAGCTAGATATGAGGTATTTGGCTGTGAACAAAGAATCTATCAAGAAAATGATTTTGATGATATAGATAAAAGAGTTTATCATTTATTTTTAATGGATTCTAATAAAATAGCTGCTTACGCGAGACTTATACCAAGTGGAATTACATATAATGAATCTTCAATAGGAAGAGTTTTAGTTTTAAAGGAATATAGAAGAAAAGGCATAGCTTTTGAACTTATGAAAAAAAGTGTAGATTTTCTTAAAAATGAACTTAATGAAGAGACAATTGTTGTATCATCTCAATTATATGTAAAAAAACTTTATGAAAGTGTGGGATTTAAGATTATTTCTGATATATATGATGAAGTTGATATTCCTCATGTTAAAATGAAGATGTAAAAATATTTAATAAGTTTAATAATACTTAGGCTATGTTTTAATAAGAATTTGATACGTACAAATAAATTTATATTAAGTGTATTCATTTGAACTATATTTATTTAGTATTTATCACTATATATTAAAATATGGTCTAATTTTTTATGTTTTAACAAATTCTAAAAATCAAAACATTAAGGGGGACGTATGGGAAATAAATTACACAAAAATGCTATTAAATCTTGGATGATTTCTAATATTATTGGAACGGTATTATTTTTAGTTATATCATTAATAGTATTTTATATTATGAAATCTAAATTTGAAATTCAGTGGGTAGTAAGAAATGCTAATTATATATTATTTGGTATAGGGATAATAGGATTATTATCTATTATAGATGTTATTGTAAGTCCAGTAATACAATATAAGACATGGGTATATGAACTTACTAGTGACAAAATTGATTTTACTCAAGGAATTTTTACAAAAAAAAGAACTATTGTACCAATAATAAAAATAGAGCACATAAAAATTAATAGAGGTCCTATAAATTCAAGGCTGGGACTTGCTAATATAGAAATATTTACAGCTGGAGGATCGCATGAAATTCCTAATATAGAAGTTAAAGTTGCAGAAGAGATAGGTGAATATTTAAATAATAAAATAAAAGAAAAGGTTGAAGAATTTAATGAAAAAAACAGAAGTTTATAGAGGGCATTGGAGCAATATAGTAAAAAATATAGTTTCTAATCTATATTTGATATTTATAGTTCTATTTGCATTAATAAAAATAAAAGAAGAATTTAATTTTATTATTTGGATATCTGCAATTGGATTTTTTATTGTGCTATATTCCATATTATTATGGAGAAGTAAGTATTTCTATATAGAAGATAACATGTTCGTTTATGTAAAAGGAATGATAGAAAAAACAAAAGAGCAAATTCCGCTTAAACAAATAACTACAGTTGATTTAAAAACAACTATTTTAGATAGAATTCTTGGATCTGTGACTTTAAAATTAAATAGTGGTAATGCAACTTTAAATGAAGCAGAATTTGAATTGGTTGTAAAAAAAGAATATGCACTACTAATACAAAAAGCTGTATCAGGACAAGATGCTGAGAATGAAGAAAATTATAATAATATCAGAGAACTTCAAGTAGAATATAAAGATATAGTAATTTATGCATTAACAAAGAATAAATTTGGATGGATTATGATTTTATTTGTTATAGGAGATAAGTTTAGTAGATTATTTGATGATTTTATTGTTAATAATGTTGAAACTTATTTTTGGTCATTAAAAGATTATCTATTATATGGTGGTATGTTTGATTTAATATTAAAATTAATATTAGCATTTGCATTTGTATATATTTTTTCAACAGCAATTTCAATAGGAATAGAAATTTTTAAATATGGTAATTTTAAAATCACTAGAAATGAGAATTTATTTAATATAAGGTATGGAATAATTGATTTAAAAGAATATTCTATATCATTAGAAAAAATTCAAGGATTAAAATTAAAACAAAATTTATTACAACAATTATTAAATGTATATAGAATTGAAGGAATAGTTATAGGTGATAATGAAATAAACTCACTACTTTTCCCAAGTTTAAGGGGTTCAGATAAGGAGAAATTTATAGATGAGTTTTTACCAGAATATAATATTACTAAGGAAATAGATAAAGCGCCTAAAAAATCAATTTTTAGATTTATATTTAAGAGATTTATAGTTTCTATAGTAGTTTCTTTAATATTAATTTTATTAACTAAGCAATTTTTACCCAAGTTATATATGATAAGTTGTTTTAAAGTTTTACTTCTATTAATATTAGGCTTTTCACAAATTATATTAGGTTATATTAATTATTTAAATAATGGAATAGCAATAGAAGAAAATAATATCTTATTAACCAATGGGGCAAGAATAAAAAATACTTATATAATAAGAAAATTTAAGGTGCAATCATTACAGGTTAAGCAATCAATATTTCAAAAGTATAGAGATATATGCACTTATAAGATAGATATTGCGACCAGTTCTTTTGGAGAAACAATAGAGATAAAAAATATGGATATAAATAAATATGAAAATATATTATAGATATGAAAATGTGCAGATTATTATAATAAAATCTGCACATTTTTTATTATAATATATTAACTTTATTTGGTATAATCTTATTAATAAATTTTTATTCGTATACTTTAAAATAAAATCATATTTTAGAATAAAAATTATAGGACGGAAAATTTAATTTAGAAATGTTAGAAGCAAACATTAAGTTAAAACAAGATTTAATAATAAATGAAAAGAGGATATTGAAATTTTGAGAAAATATACGTTGATAACAGGTGGAACGGAAGGAATAGGGTTAGAATTAGCGAAATTATTTGCTAAAGATAAATATAATTTGGTTATAGTAGCAAGGAATACTGATAAGTTATTGCAAGTTAAAAAGCTTATAGAAAGTGAATATAAAGTAAATGTTGAAACAATTTCTGTAGATTTATCTATCCACAGTTCTTCTAAAAAAATATTTGAATTTGTGGATAAAAAAAATATATCTGTGGATTATTTAATAAATAATGCTGGAATTGGATCATTTGGATTTTTTCATAAAGGTGAATGTGGTTTTGAAGAGAATTTAATAAATATAAACATAATATCTCTTACAAATCTAACAAAATACTTTTTAGAAAAAATGATAGAGAAAAATCATGGTGGAATAATGAATGTGGCTTCAACAGCTGCATTTATAGGCGGACCCAAAATGGCAATGTATTATTCCAGCAAAGCTTATGTACTTTCATTAACTGAAGCTTTGCATGAAGAAGTAAAAGATTTAGGAATAAGGGTAAGTTGTGTGTGTCCTGGACCTGTAAAAACATCTTTTCAAAGTAAAGCTGGAATAAAGAAGTCTGAAAAAGCTAAAAAATATTTGATGGATGCAGAGAAAGTAGCGAAAATAGCATATGAAGGATTTTTTAAAGGAAAAGCTATTATAATTCCAGGCTATAAAAATAAATTATTAGTATGGGGAACAAAACTACTTCCAAGATCAATAAGCAGGAAGATAATATTAAAAAATAATGCTTAAATTAAGGTGATATTTTTAAAATAAAGCTCACTGTATAGAGGAATTTACTTTAACAGTAATGTTGATATCTGCATACGTAAAGTGGACTAAGTAATTGAACTTAGGAATACTAAAATGAGTATAATCCCATTTTAGCTTGTTCCCAATATAAAATTGAGACAAGCAGTAAATGTGACAATACTCATTAAGAATTCTCAAAATCCAATTACAATGCCACTTTACCTATTGCAGATATCAACATAGTTTTAAAATGTTACTTATACTAAGATAATAATAAGTTGGGTTAGTATTTTTTAAATAGCAAGTAGTAATTAGGGGGGAATTATGGAGAAATTTTTTTATGGATGTTTGTTAATTTCAGATATGGATGGAACATTATTAAATAGTGATGGTAAGTTATCTTATGAGAATAAGAAAGCAATAGATTATTTTATAAGCAAGGGTGGAAATTTTACTTTAGCTACTGGAAGAATAGTTGCATCAGCTGGAAGATTTTTAAATGATATAAATGTTACATTACCAGTAATACTGTATAATGGAGCAAAAATTTATGACTATAAGAACAATAAAATAATTTATGAAGAATTTATAGAGGATTATAGAAAAGATACGATTACTTTAGTAAAAAGGGATAATCCTACTCTTGGAATAGAAATTTATTCTGAGGAAAAAGTATATATTTATTCTTCATGTAAATATACAGATAGATTTTCAAAACTAGGATATGAAGTTATATATAATTTACCTACAGAGGCTTGGAATAAAAAATGGACAAAGGTTATCATTGTAGGAGAAGAAGATGAAATAGATTCACTTGAAGAAAATTTTATAAGGAATTATGGTGACGGAAATATAATAAGAAGTGGTGCTAGATATTTAGAAATAGTTCCTAACAATACATCTAAAGGTAAAGCAATCGAAAAATTAATGGATGTATACAATATAAAATCACAGAATCTTATAACTATTGGTGACAATATGAATGATATTGAGATGATTAAATTAGCTGATTATGGTTTTTGTGTTAGAAGTGGAGCAGAACGATTAATTAATAACTCAAAATTTATAGCACCAAGTAATGATGAAAATGCTATAGATTATGTAATAAAGTGGATTAATAAAAATATAATAAGATAGTTATTAAATACCAAAATTTTGTTAAAAAATATAAATTAAGTACGATAATCAAGATAAGAATATAAAGAGAAGGTTATAAATAAAAGGGGAGAATTAATATGTTTAATAATAGAAATAGGGTTATAAGTGAAGTTGTAAATAATATTTCCAGATTAAAGTTACCAAAAGAGAATATAAAAATAGATAAGGCTGTTTTAGATAAAGTTAAAGCAATACATATGAGATTGAATACCGGTAAGGATAAATTTCAAGATATAACTAGATTAGTCTTAAATTCTGTTATTCAGATGAGTAACTTAGATTTAACTTTAAAAGATAAAGAAGAAAAGATAGAAAATGTGACTGGAGAAATAGTGGAATTAATGGAAAGTGTATCTAACACATCTGAAATATTATCTAGTACATCAGAAGAAGTAACGGCAGCACATACTGATATGACACAATCCATATCTCATTTATCATTAAATTCTACAAACTTATTAGAATCTATAAAAAAAAGTGAAAATGAATTATTAGAAATAAAGGTTTTCTCTGATACGGCAATATCTCATTCTATTGGAATGAAAGATGATATGAGTAATTTAATTCATGTAATAGAAAATGTACAAAATGTTATAAATGCTATCAGTGATATATCAGAACAAACTAATCTTTTAGCTTTAAATGCATCAATAGAAGCTGCAAGAGCTGGTGAGAGTGGAAGAGGTTTTGCAGTAGTTGCAGAAGAAATAAGAAAATTAGCAGATGAAACTAAAACTTTAACTAACAATATGTCTGATTTTATAGATGCAATTGAAGCTGCATCTAATAAAAGTAACTCTAGTGTTGATAATACTGTTGATTCTTTAGGGAAGCTAAATCAAAATTTAGATTCAGTTGTAAAAGCAAGTAAAGACAATAGAGAACGTGTTAATAATATAAATGAATCAATAACATCTATTGCAGCTAATAGTGAAGAAATAAATACTTCAATGGACGAGGTAGCAACTAGTATGAGAAAGTTTGATGAAGATATTGAAAAATTAGGTGAGGATACGGTAGCATTAAAAGATATAAGCCATACATTAGGAAGTGTTATAGCTCCTATAAGTTTAATGGAAGAAGATTTAGATAATGCATCAAAAATTATAGGAACTTTAGTTAATGATGAGTATTATATGATAACTAATAGCTTGTTTATAGAAACAATCAATAAGGCAATAGTTGCACATAAAAATTGGTTACAAACTTTAAATAAAATGGTTATTGATAGAGAGATAACAGCACTTCAAATAAATGAACACAAGTGTGGATTTGGACATTTTTATTACTCTATGAAACCTAAAAATGAAAAAGTATTAGCAATTTGGAATGACATAGATGAAAAGCATAAAGTATTTCATTCATATGGAAAAGACATAATATCAAGATTAAAATCAAATGTTAATGATAATTCTGTAAAAGAAATCTATGTTAAAGCAGAACAACTCTCTGTTGATTTAATTAATGATTTTAAAAAAGTAATAAATTTTGCTGAAGAATTAGATTCTTCTAATAGTAACGTATATAATAATTAATTTTTAAACTATAATTATTTATTTAAAGCAGTGATAGTTTAGAAATAAGAATTAATACATTTAAAAATAAATTTATTCTTGCTTGACAGTATATGTATGATAAACTACAATAAGAAACAAGGTAAATATATAAATAAATATTTTTTCTAAAGATACACTTTAAATTGGTCCAGTGAGGCCAGAAAGGAGTCTATTTCTATGATATATTATGAGTTAGAAAAAAATAATACAGCTTTGTTTAAAGCTATTAGTATACTTGATAAATATGTGTGGATAGTAAAGAGACCTCTTTTATGGTTGTCTCTTTAGTATCCTTTTATTTTATATAAAAATATAAATTTAAAACATAAATTAAGGAGGACTAAGTATGAAAGCAAAGCTTATATTAGAAAATGGTATGGTATTTGAAGGTAAGGCTTTTGGATATTTGAAAGAAAGTATTGGAGAAGTAGTATTTACTACTGGAATGACAGGATACCAAGAAGTACTTACAGATCCATCTTATTATGGTCAAATAGTAACTATGACTTATCCTTTGATAGGAAATTATGGTATAAATCTTGAAGACATGGAATCAGACTCAATAAAAGTTAGAGGGTTTATTGTTAGAGAAAAATGCAATTTACCAAGTAACTTTAGATGCGAATTAGAATTAGAAGACTTCTTAAAGCAAGGAAAGATTATTGGTTTAGAAGATATTGACACAAGAGCTTTAACTAAGGTTCTAAGAAATAGTGGGACAATGAGGGGAATCATTGCACTAGAAGATTTAGATGATAAAACTATAAAGGAAAAGGTAAAAAGTTTTTCTAATAAAGAAGCGGTTAAGAACGTTACTACTAAAGAAAAATATGTAGTTAACGGAAATGGAAAACATGTAGCAATAATGGACTTTGGAATAAAACAAAACATAATAACTAATTTCAAAAAAAGAGGATGCAAGTTAACAGTATTTCCTGCAACAGCAAGTGCAGAAGAAATTTTAAGTGTTAATCCGGATTTAGTATTCTTATCCAATGGACCTGGAGATCCAGAGGACTTAGATTTTGTTATAGGAAATGTAAAGAAATTGGTAGGTAAAAAGCCTATTGTAGGTATTTGTCTAGGACATCAATTATTAGCATTAACTTTAGGTGGAAAAACTACAAAGTTAAAGTTTGGTCATAGAGGATGCAATCATCCAGTTAAAGATTTAGAAGAAAATATAGTTCATATAACTTCTCAAAATCATGGTTATGTAGTAGAAACATTACCAGAAGATGTTGAAGTAACGCATGTAAATATAAATGACGGAACTGTAGAAGGATTAAAGCATAAGACTTTACCAATATACTCAGTTCAATTCCATCCAGAGGCATCAGCAGGTCCTAAGGATAGCGAATATATATTTGATAAATTTTTAAAATATGCACTATAGGGGGATGAAGATAAATGCCATTAAATAAAGACATAAAAAAAGTTTTAGTTATAGGATCAGGCCCAATAGTTATAGGTCAAGCAGCGGAGTTTGATTATTCAGGAACTCAAGCATGCGAAGCTTTAAAATCAGAGGGAATAGAAGTTGTTTTAATAAATTCTAACCCAGCAACAATAATGACTGATAAAGAGGTTGCAGATAAGGTATATCTAGAGCCTTTAACGTTAGAATTTATTGAAAAAGTTATTGTAAAAGAAAGACCAGATAGTTTACTTGCAGGAATGGGAGGTCAAACAGGACTTAACCTTGCTGTAGAATTACACGATTCAGGCATTTTAGAAAAATATGATGTAAAAGTAATAGGAACATCTATTGAATCTATAAAAGAAGGCGAAGATAGAGAACTATTTAGAGATATGATGAATAGAATCGGAGAACCAGTTATAAAGAGTGAAATTGTTACTGATTTACAGTCAGGTATAGATTTTGCTAATAAAATTGGATATCCAGTTATAGTAAGACCAGCTTACACATTAGGTGGATCTGGTGGTGGTATTGCAGATGATGAAGAAGAATTAAGAATAATACTAGAATCAGGTCTTCAATTAAGCACAATAGGTCAAGTTTTACTTGAAAAAAGTGTTAAGGGTTGGAAAGAAATAGAGTACGAAGTAATGAGAGATTCTTATGGAAATTGCATCACTGTATGTAATATGGAAAACATAGATCCTGTTGGGATACATACAGGTGATAGTATAGTTGTTGCACCATCACAAACTCTTTCGGATAAAGAATATCAAATGCTTAGAACAGCATCTATAAATATAATAAATTCTGTAGGTATAGAGGGCGGATGTAATGTTCAGTTTTCATTAAATCCAAATACTTTTGAGTATGCAGTAATAGAAATTAATCCTAGAGTTTCAAGAAGTTCAGCTTTAGCATCAAAGGCAACAGGATATCCTATTGCAAAGCTTGCAGCTAAGATTGCCCTTGGATATGGATTAGATGAAATAAAAAATGCTGTAACTCAAAAGACATATGCTTGTTTTGAACCAACACTTGATTATGTTGTAGTAAAAATACCAAAATGGCCTTTTGACAAATTCTTTGGTGCTGATAGACAGCTTGGAACTAAGATGATGGCAACTGGAGAAATAATGGCCATTGGAGCTAACTTTGAACAAGCATTTTTAAAAGGAATAAGAAGCTTAGAAATAGGTAAATATTCTTTAGATCATAAAAAATTTAAAGAACATAGTATGTCAGAACTTAAAGATTTGGTAATGAAACCAGATGATGAAAGAATATTCGCTTTAGCAGAAATGTTAAGACGTGATTACATGATTGAAAGAATAAACAAAATTACTGGTATAGATAAGTTCTTCTTAGAAAAAATCAAATGGATAGTTGAAGAAGAGCAAAGATTAAAATTAAGCAAGATAGAAGATTTAGATAAAGAATGGTTACAAAACTTAAAGAAAAAAGGTTTTTCTGATAAAGCAATAGCAGATATGTTAAAGGTAAGTCCAGAAGATATATATAGATTAAGAGATATTTGGAGCATAAAACCATCATATAAAATGGTTGATACTTGTGGAGGAGAATTTGAAGCATTATCACCATATTACTATTCTACTTATGAACAATACGATGAAGTTGAAGTATCAAACAGAAGAAAAGTAATAGTAATAGGATCAGGTCCAATCAGAATAGGTCAAGGAATTGAATTCGATTATGCATCAGTTCATTGTGTAAAAGCATTAAAGAAACTTGATATTGAAACTATAATAGTAAATAATAATCCTGAAACTGTAAGTACTGATTTTGATATATCAGATAAGTTATATTTTGAACCATTAACAGAAGAAGATGTTTTAAATATAATTGAAAAGGAAAATCCATATGGGGTAATACTTCAATTTGGTGGTCAAACAGCAATTAAACTTGCTAATTTTTTAAAGGCAAAAAATATTAAGACTTTAGGAACTACAGCAGATCAAATAGATATGGCAGAAGATAGAGAGAAATTTGATGAACTATTAGAAAGATTAGATATATCAAGACCTAAAGGTAAAGGTATATGGTCAGTAGAAGAAGGATTGGAAGAAGCAGAAAGATTAGGTTTCCCAGTACTTGTTAGACCGTCTTATGTAATTGGTGGTCAAGGAATGGAAATAACTCATGATGAAGAAGAATTAATTTTCTACTTAACTAATGCATTTGCAAAAGATAAAAAGAATCCAATACTTATAGATAAATATTTAATGGGTAGAGAAATAGAAGTAGATGCTATATCTGATGGGGAAAACATTCTTATACCAGGCATAATGGAACATTTAGAAAGAGCAGGAGTTCACTCTGGGGATAGTGTAACTATGTATCCAAGTCAAAATGTTTGTGATGAAATTAAGGGGAAAATCTTAGAATATACTAAGAAGTTGGCTTTAGCAATAGGAATAAAAGGAATGATAAATATTCAATTCATAGAGTTTGAAGGAAACTTATATGTAATTGAAGTTAATCCAAGAGCATCAAGAACGGTACCTTATATAAGTAAGGTTAGCAAAGTACCAATTGTTGATATAGCTACACAAGTTATGATGGGGGCTAAATTAAATGATTTAGGATATGGAGTAGATATATACAAAGAACCTGAACTAGTTTCAGTTAAAGTTCCAGTATTCTCAACTCAAAAATTACCTAATGTTGAAGTATGCTTAGGACCTGAAATGAGATCAACAGGAGAGGTTTTAGGAGTAGGCAGAAATTTAAAAGAAGCTCTTTATAAAGGTTTTGTAGGTGCTAATATGTATCCATCAAAGGAAAAAGGCAAAATATTAGCAACAATTAATAAGCATAATAAAGCAGAATTTTTACCGATAGCTAAGGATCTTGCTAAAGTTGGTTATAAGTTTATAGCAACAACAGGAACATGCAAGCTATTAAGAGAAGAAGGAATAGATGCAGAAGAAGTTCGTAAGATAGATGAAGAAAAACCTAATATTTTAGATATAGTTAAAAATAGAGAAGTTGATTTAGTTGTGAATACTCCAACTAAAGGTAATGATTCTAAGAGAGATGGTTTCTTAATTAGAAGAGCAGCTGTTGAAAGAAATTTAGGTGTTATTACTGCATTAGATACATTAAGAGCAATTGCAGATGTAGAATTAGAAGAATTTGATAAAAATAAAGATTTAGAAGTATTTGATATAACTAAATAAGTATAAATAAAAAATGTTACAATTAATTATTGTAACATTTTTTTTTATGCTTCATATTTTATACCTGATATTACTATTGATAATTCAGTTAATAAATTAATGCGAGATCCAACAATTTCTTTATTATCACTTTTTAATATTTTTATTTGCGGCCTAAGTGGATAATTTGGAAAAGTCTCTTCAACTATACCAATATCACCATTACTTAAACAGACTATAGTTCCATTTGGGAATGGTATTATAACTCTAGAAAATACTTTAACCATTTCATAATCAAAGAAAGTTCCGGAGTTAGACATTATGTATTCTAATGCATCACCAGGACACATAGCACGCTTATATGGCCTATCAGATGTTAGAGCATCATATACGTCTGCAATACTGACTATCTTTGCCATATAATTAATCTTATCTCCACTTAATCCATAAGGATAACCTAACCCATCTACTCGTTCATGGTGTTGCAATATTATTGACTTACTATTGGAATTAATGCTATATAAATCACCTAAGAAGTAATATCCTTTTTCAGGATGTGTTTTTATAATATCGAACTCTTCAGGCGTTAATTTACCAGGTTTTAATATAATATCTTTATCTATAAATGTCTTACCTATATCATGAAGTAACGCACCACTACATAATTGAATTAGTTTCCGCTTAGGAAGTTTTAAACTTATTCCTAATACTAAAGATAAAACAGCTACATTTACAGAGTGTTGATAAGTGTAATTATCCATACTTTTTATATCTACTAGTGAAATTAACAAATTTTTATTAGATAATATATTATCTAATAATTCTTCAGAGATAGTACTTATGTTTTCAAAATATTTTAGTTCATGTTTTGAATAGTTCTCAATTGAGAACTTTTCAAAGCTATGAAGTGAAGAAATTCTTTGAATATCATTAAAGGTTTCTTTAAGAATTTTAATAGCTTTTTGTCGTAATTCAGGTTTTATTATATCCTCTATTTCATAATCACTATATTCATCAATTATATATATTGAAAGTATACTTAAATGCTTAATTTTTTGTATTAAAAGTTGCGTTAACTTTACGCCTTTTTTCAACAAAATTCTACCCTCAGAATCATATATAGTTTTACCTAATATAGTGTCTTTTTTTACACATTCAATTGGTATTAAACGCATGATTAGCACCTCATAATTAATATTATACCATAATAATATTTCCATAAATTTAATAAATATACAATCATATCAGAATATAGGAAAAGATTTTTTTGTTAAACAATTACACTTTATTATATCATATATAGGATATTTAGACAAAACCTGCAATAAAAAATGGGAGAAAAAGCTAAAACTTCATCTCCCATTTTTATTTATAGAATATCTAAGATTAATAAATTCTATAGATATTTTAATTTTAGTATAAGTTACATTTAACTAATTAAATCTAAAAAGTTAATAGAAATTCTGTTTATATATCTAAAAGATTTTTTTTGTAAGAAGAATATAGACTTCTAAGAAGTTTCATCTTATCTTCAAGTTCAATATATAATTCTGATGCTGTTTCGTAATCTTTATTTATAAAGGCTATTTTAATTCTTGTAAATAAACCTTTAGTTGTATAAGTATCTTTCATTATATACATTCTTAAATCATTTATTTTCATCCAATTAGATATATCCAAATCTAAGGCTTTATCTAATGAATGAAGAGGTGCAAATGATCTTATTTCATTAATATAATTATTAATAATTCTATGAATGATTTCAGTAGTCCATCTTTGTAACGTAGCTAACTTAAAACTGTTTATTATATCAGATGTCATTACATTATTTTTCTTTAATATTTCAACTTTTTCAGGATATTTTTCTAATTGTGATAAATTTTCATAAATAGTTGCAGGAGCTATACCGAAGAATTTATTTCTTTCTTCTTCAGAGAAGTCTTCAAATACATCTTCTTCACTTCTATAAGCTCTTTCTTTTTCAAGATAATCTGCATCCTCACCTGATTTCTTTGACAATTCAGCAAGTAATTCATCTTCTGTTTTATTTACAGCATACAATATACCATCAAGCATTGACATGAAAGAAACAGCCATCGCAATATAAGTATTTGTATGTGGATTTGGAGATCTAAGCTCAAATCTAGTAGCTAAAGGAGAATCTAAATCTCTAATTAATCCAACTAATATAGATCTATTTCTTGATGGATTTTCAGGACTTTTACCAAGTGAAGTTACTATACATACAGGTGCTTCAAATCCTGGTTTTAATCTTCTTAATGAGTTGTTTGTTGAAGAAATAAATGGATTCATAACTTCATAATTTTTAAGAATTCCCATTATAGCTCCATATCCTATTACACTTAAGAAATGGTTTTTAGGTCCATTAAATATGTTTATTCTTTTTCCGTTCTTTAATTTTAAACTAATACTTAAATGAACATGCATTCCAGATCCAGCTACTTCTTCTATTGGTTTAGCCATGAATGTTACTTCAAGTCCATTTCTTCTAAATGTTTCTTGAGTTAATATTCTTACAAATAGCTCATTATCAGCAGCTTGAAGAACGTCAGAATATTTCCAATCTATTTCTATTTGTTCCATAACGTGATCGAAGTTACCAGATGAATTTAATTTAGCTCTTACTCCACCAACTTCTTTATGACCCATTTCAGGTTCAAAATCATATTTTTCCATTAAAAGAAGTGTTTCTTCAAGTGCAGTTCTTACTGAACCTTTAGTCCTTGTCCAATAATGTTCATGTAGTACTTGAGAAGTTGATAATTCTTCTACTTCAGCATTTTCATTAGGTGTTTTAACCCAAAATTCTAATTCAGTAGCAGAAGTAATGATTATATCATCTATATCATCAGGGGTAATATCATAAACATTTAAAAGTTCAGGTTTGTTTTTAAAAAGGTTAGAAAGGGTTTCTTTAACTGTAGAGGCAGATGCCTTAAGAATATGTCTAGAATCAACAGGTTTATTATCATGGTATAAGAAACATGGTATTCTTAATGTACCTACAGGTTTGCTAGTTTCAGGGTCTGTAAAATTAAAGTTATAATCAACAAACCATTTACTGTCTAGATCAGTAATCATATCAACTTTAGCATTGTTTAATGTAGCAATGCCAGGCAATACAACAGAAGAACCATCTGTTTGAACCGCAATTCCATTTAAATATGAATCTATATTTTCTAAGAAAAGTTTAACAGGTATTTTTTCATCAGTATCATTACCAGATAAATCAATACCAACAAATGAAACAAACTTAATTTGGCTGTTCTCATTCAATATTGCATTTAGGTCTTTAGCGTTATGATTCTCTTTTTTAATAACATAAAGTAAATTATTCATAATAATAAGCAGTTACAGATAATTCTGTAAGTTGCTATTCACATCCTTTCACAATTTAAATTTGATTTCAATTCATGTCGAACAAATGATAAAAAAAACATAAAAATATTCGTATTTATTAACTATAAAAATTCTATTATAAGTATACTATACTGTCAATATATTTAAAGTTAAATTTTTAATTTAATAATTATAGTACAATTATTAATAAAATATGAAATAAAATTACATATAAAAAGCAATTCAATATAGATTTATTATTAATAAAGTAATAAAATGTTTATTAGATAATATAGGGAAATTGGAGTGTGAACACTTTGGATAAAAAAAATAGGCCTATAGGATTTTTTGATTCAGGGGTAGGCGGATTAAGTGTAATGAAAGAAGCTATTCGTTTAATGCCAAATGAAAATTATATATATTTTGGAGATTCTAAAAATGCACCTTATGGAGTTAAGACTGTTGAAGAAGTTAGAACTCTTACATTTAATGCAGTAGAATCTTTATTAGAAAAGAATGTTAAAGCAATTGTAGTTGCTTGCAATACTGCGACTAGTGCTGCAATAGATTTAGTTAGAAGTAAATATAAAAATATTCCTATTATAGGAATAGAACCAGCATTAAAATTAGCAACTAAGTATAATAGAAAAGGCAACATAATAATAATGGCTACACCTATGACTTTAAAGGAAAACAAATTTAAATCTTTAATGGAAAAATACGGTGAAAATTATGATATAGTATCATTACCATGTGCTAAATTAGTTGAATTTATAGAGCATGGTATACTAAGTGGAGAAGAATTAGAAGAATATTTGAAAGAAAAATTTAAGCCATATAAAAATAATGATATAGGTGTAGTTGTTTTAGGATGTACTCATTATCCATTTATAAAAGAAACATTATATAAAGTAATCGATAAAGATATACCTATAATAGATGGTGGACTTGGTACTTCTCAAGAATTAAGAAGAAGGTTAGAAGAAAAGAATTTATTGAATACTGAAGAGAAACAAGGTAGTATAACTATAATAAATTCAAATGGAAGCGAAAAGATGATAGAACTTTCTAAAAAGTTAATAGAAATTTCTTAATTAGCATATAAATGAATTTATGCAAATATTTTAGCTAATAATATATGTTATGAAATTGCACTAAGTGAAAATATATATTTATATTATATAAATATATTAAATATATTAAATATCGTAATGTTTGAAAGGAGAATTTTTATGGCAAATCCAATTGTTACAATAAAAATGAAAGATGGAGGAACAATAAAAGCTGAATTATATCCAGAAATAGCTCCAAATACAGTTAAGAATTTTATTGATTTAATTAATAGAGGATTTTATGATGGATTAATATTCCATAGAGTAATACCAGGTTTTATGATACAAGGTGGTTGTCCAGAAGGTACAGGAATGGGTGGCCCAGGATATGGTATAAAGGGTGAATTCACATCTAATGGATTCAAAAATGAATTAAAACATAGCAAAGGTGTATTATCTATGGCAAGAGCTATGCATCCAGATTCAGCAGGAAGTCAATTCTTCCTTATGGTTGCTAATGCTCCACATTTAGATGGTCAATATGCATCATTTGGTAAAGTTATTGAAGGAATTGAAGTTGCTGATAAAATAGTTGCAATTAAGACAGATAGACAAGATAGACCTTATGAAGATCAAGTTATTGAAAAGATGACTGTTGATACTCAAGGTGAAACTTATGGAGAACCAGAAATAATCGAAGAATAGTTTACAAAGTAAAAAGATTTGTTTTAAATATGTGTTGATATATGCAATAGTAAAGTTATGCTGTAAATGTAATTTTAAAATTACATTTAGCAAAACTTATGTATATATCAACACTTTGCTAAAATATAGACAAATAAAAAAATTATTTTTTCTTAATGTAGAAGTGAAGGCGGTGATATTATGATTCCTAATATTAAGTGCATATTAGCATATGGATTAGAGGATAGTGAAATTAATAAAATAAAACAACGCTATGGAAAAGTTATAAAAATTAACAAGGACATGGGCAATGTTAAGATAAAAGATTTAATATCAGGCTTAGAACAAGTAGAAGAACCAGAAGATATGCTGGAAGAAAAGATGATAATATTTAATAAATTTGTAGAAGGCGAATTAAAGGGTGCAATAAAATATATAAGAGGATTTACAAGTGATGGAGTGCTAGCTGTAACTACACCAGTTTCTTGTAATTGGTCATTTAAATATTTATTGGAACATTTAATTGAAGAAAGAGAATGGCATAAAGCGGGACAAAAGGGGAGAGAATAAAGTGAGCCGTGTAGGAGAGAAAATAAAACAAGCAAGAGAAAAGAATGGATTATCAGCGAAGGTATTAGGTAAGAAGTTAGGTGTAGCAGAAAAATATATAAATGATATTGAATTAGGAAGAAAAGTAGCCAATGAAGCATTTATAGAAAGAGTATCTAAATTCTTAAAAACTGATTTGAATGATATAAATATGGTTGTTACTGATGAAGAATTAATGAAAGAAAAAGAAGCTTTCAAAAAAATAGTTAACACTAAGGCAGAAAAATCAGAAGTATGGACTGATGCATTTGCTTCAGTTATAAAAAATGTACCTATATACAATTATTCATTATCTAATACTAAAGGTACAAGGGAATTAACTGTTCATTCTAATAAGGTTGAAGGATATCCACAAGATAAGGTGCTTTACCTTCAAATAGAAAACGATGATATGTCTGGATTTAGAATTTTAAAAGGAGATTTAGCTTTTGCACATATGGTTAAAGAATTTAGTAATAATGGCATTTTCTTAATTGATCATAAAGGTGAAAGAAAAATAAGACAAATAAGAAGTCTTGGAAATTCTAAAGTTCTATTAATTAGTAATGGTGGTAGCCTAATAACTGAAACAACTGAAATAAAAGAGATAAATATAATTGCAAAATTAGAAAGAATAGAAATAAAATTGTAGTTTTATTAAGTAGTTGTATACATAAAAGTATATAGCTACTTTTTTTTGGTCAATTAATCAATGTAAGGGCATAAACTGATTATATAAAAATAGTTGGAGTTGATTAAAATAGAAACTATAGAATCTAATAATATATCATCTAAACTGGATGCTGCTATTGGTTTATTAGCTAATGTACCACAAGATATATTAAACAGAATTAATGAAAAATTTTTTTCAGGAGATTTAGGGAACACAATTGAAGTTACTATTTTATATAGAGATACACCGCAAATATTAACAGAGTTAGCCAAAGAACTAGAAGGAGAATTTCAAGATTTAGGGTTTAATTTTGGAATAATGAATTTGCCATTAAAAAGCTTACCTAAATTAGCTACAAGTAATAGTATTCAGTATATAGAATTACCTAAAAGTTTATATGAAGCAGATAGTGAAGGAAATAGAGCAACATGTGTGCCACAAGCTGTATCAACTTATAATTTATCTGGAAAAGGAGTTTTAGTAGGTTTTATTGATTCAGGAATAGCATATACTCATCCAGCATTTATGGATTCTGAGGGTAATACTAGAATAGAATATATATATGATTTAAGCTTAGAAAAAAAAGTGTATGATAAAGATATAATAAATAAAGCTATAAAATCTAATGATCCATATTCAATAGTTCCAGTTTTGGATAATACAGGTCATGGAACTCATGTGGCAGGAATTGCTTGTGCCGGAGGAAAAATTAATGATGTATATAAAGGTGCAGCACCAGAAGCATCTATAGCTATGGTGAAAGCAGCAAGGGGTTCTTGGATATTAAGCTCTCAAATAATGCAAGGAATAAAATTTTTAATAGATAAAAGCAAAGAGAGAAATATGCCATTAGTAATTAATATGAGTTTAAGCACTAATAATGGAGCACATAATGGAAGTAGTTTGTTAGAACAGTATATTAGCACTGTATCTAATTTAGAAAGAGCAACTATTGTTATAGCAGCAGGAAATGAAGGAGATGCGGCACATCATACAGGTGGTGAACTGGATGAAACTCAAACTAAAACATTTAATGTTGCTAGTGATGAAAATACAGTAGTTATAAATTTATATAAGTCAATATTACCAGATGTATCTTTAAATATAATATCACCAACAGGTCAAAGTAGTGGAAACATAAATGTACAAGAGGGGTATTTTCATGGAGGAATAGGAAGAGATAGATATGATATATATGTAGCTGGACCTAAACCATTTGAATTAAATAGTGAAGTTAAAATAATAATATCTTCTATAGGATCAAGTTATTTAATTACTGGTGTATGGAAAATACAAATCACTGTTCGTAATAACTATAAGGGTTCATTTTCAATGTGGCTTCCAATATCTGAAGGGTTAAATCCTCAGACTAAATTTTTAGAACCTATAAATTATAATACATTAGGAATACCAGCGACTGTAGATAATGTAATAGCTGTTGGAAGTTATAATTCACTTACAAATACCTTATCTTCATTTAGTGGAAGAGGACAACAGGCACAAGGTAATATAATAAGGCCTGATCTTGTTGCTCCAGGTGTAGGAATATTAGGGCCTATTCCTAATGGGGGGTATGATTCTAAAACAGGAACTTCAATGGCAGCACCTCAGGTATCAGGAATTTGTGCATTAATTATGCAATTTGGAATAGTAAAGGGTAATGATCTTTATTTATTTGGACAAAGATTAAAATATTATTTAGTAAGAGGAGCTAATAGAGCAAGAACTGATATAGAATATCCAAATCCGCTTTGGGGATATGGAACAGCTTGTGCTTATGATAGTATTTATGATATTGAAAATACATTAAATCAAATTTTAGCTAGAAACTATAAATTGAGAGATATTGATCAATATATTAATTCGGAAAAAAATAATGAGTTTTATGTAGATAAGCTATTTATTAGACTTCCTAACAAATGAGGATATAGAGTAACTAAATCTTGTCTTATCTCATATAATATTCGTAGGAAAAATATTAAGGAGTTAGTGATGGCTGATAAAGGTAGTTTAAAAATTCAATGTTTTAGTGGGAATGATTATATACCTGTAGATAACGCTAAAATAAGTGTAAGAGAAAGTTCTTTAAATGAAAATAAACCATCTACAATAGAATTAATTACAAATTCAATTGGATTAACTGAGAAAATAGATTTAGATGCGCCTCCAATTGAATATTCTTTAGATGAAAATAACAATGAAGTCCCATATAGCGTTTATGATATTTTAGTTGAAAGAGATGGATTTGAAACATTAATAATAAATGGATGTCAAATATTTCCTGAAGAAATCGCTTATCAAAGATGTAATTTAATTGAACGTAAAAGTACTACAAGGCAAAAAGAGGTTATTAATATTCAACCAAATACTCTTAATGGTAATTTTCCACCTAAAATTCCAGAAGAAGATGAAAAAAAATTACCACCTCCAAGTTCAGGCGTTGTATTGGCGCAACCAGTAGTACCAGAATATATAATAGTACATCAAGGAGGTCCTAATGATCCCTCAGCTCCTAATTATACAGTACCATTTAAAGAATATATAAAGAATGTTGCATCTTGCGAAATATATTCTACATGGTCTAGTAATGCAATAAGGGCTAATATATTTTGCATAATATCATTTACTTTAAATAGAATATATACAGAATGGTACAGGGGAAAAGGTAAAAACTTTGATATCACAAGTTCTACTGCTTATGATCATGCTTTTAATTATGGAAGAAATTTTTATGATAGCATAAGTGTAGTAGTTGATGAAATATTTTCTACTTATATTAGAAGAGTTGGTAGAAAACAACCTCTTTTAACACAATATTGTGATGGTAAAAATGTGAGGTGTCCAGAGTGGCTAAGTCAATGGGGAAGTCAAAGTCTAGGAGCTCAAGGAAAACCACCATATGAAATATTAAAGTATTATTATGGTAATGATATTGAGCTTGTAACAGCAGAAAAAGTTGAAGGAAGCCCTAAATCATATCCAGATTATGATTTAACTGTTGGATCAGTTGGAGAGCCTGTTAAAACGATACAAAATCAGTTAAATAGAATATCTAAAAATTATCCACTTATTCCTAAGGTAGCGGAAGATGGAATTTTTGGACAAACAACAGCAGAAGCAGTAAAAGTATTTCAAGGAATTTTTAATTTACCACAAACAGGAGTAGTTGATTATGCTACTTGGTATAAAATATCAGATGTATATGTGGGTGTTACAAGAATAGCAGAACTTAGAGGTGAAAGTTCTGATCAAAAGATATTTGTTCCACCAATGACTATACAACAAGCAAATAGAGAAATCCCAAGTTTTAATTATTTTGTATAGGAAAAAAGAAATGCTTCAAATAATTTGAAGCATTTCTTTTTTTATATTCCCTCACCATTAAAAGATGGAACAAAATCTGTTGTGTTAGTTCCTTGATCTTGTATAAAGCCATTTTTCAAACCAATATTTACAGCATAATCAATTAAACTATCATAATGCTTTGGATTTAGAGGTTTATTTATTTCAGGATAATCACAGGCTTTAAACATAGGGATATATTGATTCATTAGACTAATATAGATATTATCCCTGTATCTGTTAAATAGCAAATCTACAACTTTCTTTGAATCAAAAAGTAAGCCTGGAAGAAGTAAGTGTCTAACAATAACACCTTTAGTAATATGAGATTCTGAGTCAAAATTAACTTCACCAGTTTGTCGTACCATTTCATCTATAATTTTTATGGCATTTATACTATAATCGCTAGCTTTAGAATATTTTATAGAATATTTATCATTAAAATATTTAAAATCAGGAAGATAAACATCTATATATCCATCCAAAGCCTTAATTGTTTCAAGTGAATCATAAGTGTTTGTATTATAGAGTATAGGTATATTTAATCCTTTAGATTTAGAAATTTCTAGAGCCTCAATTATTTGTGGTACATAATGAGTTGGGGTAACTAAATTTATGTTATTAGCTCCTTTTTCTTGAAGTTCTAAAAATATGTCAGCAAGTCTTTCTATTGATATATCCATTCCTTTAAATTCCTGACTTATATCATGGTTTTGGCAAAAAACACAATTTAAATTACAATGTGAAAAAAATACAGTACCAGAACCTTTTCCAGATGAAATAGGTGGCTCTTCCCAAAGATGTAAGGCAGCTCTTGCAACCTTCACATTTTTAGAAGCCCTACAAAATCCTAGTTCATTATTTAATCGATTAACTTTACACTCCCTATAGCAAAGAGTACATTCTTCTAACATATTTGAATATTTCATAATTGTCTCCTCGATATTTAATATAAACATAATTCTAATACTGTTTATTATATCATGAGATATTATTTAATGATTATGTTTTAAAATGTTAATATTTATAACTTTTAAGTTTAATTAAGCCGTCTATTTTACTTATATACATATCAACATTACTTTAATTCCTTTCTATGTTTAAAGTAAAATATAACACTTTGTAGTATGAATACTAAACTTAATACTCCAAAAGCTGGATATAATTTTGTTATTAAATTACTAAATCCAATTTGAGATATTGGTAAGGCTATTGCTAAAATTATAAAAATGCCTTTTTTAAAGTCTATATTGAAAGTTTGCTCTAATGTTTTACTTATTGAATAAACATCTGAAACTTCAGTAGAAAACATTTCAAGCCAAATAATCACTAATAATATAGCTTGTATTATGCAACCAAATCTATTTGCAACAAGAAGTAATGGAATTTCAAATTTGTATATATAAGGTTGATTTACTGTTAACATAAGATTTATTGCTAAACAAAGCAAAGTTAATCCAATAGCTCCAAGAGTAATTCCTATAAACATAGTTTTAGGTTTTTTCATTTGATTGCTTAGAGGAACTAGTACACCAGTACAACAAAGCGTATTATAACCAGCATATAGTATAGTTGATATAGCAAGTCCACTCTTAACAGGTTTGAATTGTCTCATGCTTTCTAAAGAAACCGCATCTCTAGAAAATACAAAGTATAAAATAGTAATCAATGTTATTGTGCAAATTAAAGATGGAACGATAAATGAATTTACTGCAATTAATCCATCAGTATCTCTTAATAAGAAAAATATAGCTATGCAAATCATTATTATTGATCCAACTAATTTAGGAATCCCAAAAAATTGATTTATAAGAGCACCACTACCAGCTAAAATTATAGAGGCACTTGAAATAAGATATAAAGTAGTTATAAAACCTGTAAATTTACCCAAATAATTAGGGCTTATTACATTAATCAAATCACTATAAGAATTTAACTCATAATGAATACTTATTTTGGCGATTATACATCCAATTACAATATAAAATATTCCACAGACTATGATGCCAAAAAAACTTTTTAGTCCAAAAGACGTAAAAAATTCAGTGATTTCTTTTCCTGAAGCTAATCCAGCTCCAACAATAGTACCTATGAAAACTACTGCAACTTGAAATATATTAACAAAACTCTTTTTCAATTTTAATTCTCCTTAACAATATTTTCACTAATAAGTATATAATGTAAACTTATCTTTTATTCTTAAATTCCTCGTATAACACTACATTTCTTAGGAAAAATAAATAAAGAGGTAAATAAGGGAGGTATTCAATTTTGAAAAAGATAATTTTAATAATAATGTCTATGATGATGGTTTTTATATCCATGGGATGCAGTAATAAAATTTCTAATAATGAAAATATAGATTTATATGATAGCAAAAAAGCTATTGAAACTGCTCAAAAATACTTAATGGAGATACAAAATGAAAATTTTGAGGAAGCAAAAAAATTCTGCACTAAAGATTTTGCGTCAGCTTCAAAGATAAACGATTTAGGAAAATCTAAAATACAAGTATTTAAAATAAATAAGAGCGTAGATGGTGGAGATAAAGTATCTATAATATTTGATGTGCTTAGAGGTGAAGATTACTCACCTAATAACAATTTGGATAAATATAATATAGATGTTATAAAAGAAAATGACGAATACAAAATAAATAATTTAAGTGCTGCTGAAGAAGTAGAAGCATATGAAAAAGAAAATGAATTAAGACTACAAACTTCAGGATCAGGAGAAAGTAAGCTTATTTTAAAACTTTCAGATATGCCCAAACAAGTATATAATAAAGGGGATAATCCATTAGAACAAGTAGATATTCCAATTGATAAGTTTTCTAGTTGTGGTTTAAGTTATTCTGGCGATAAGGTAGCATACTCAACAACTAATGGAAAAGATAGTTTTATTGGAATATTATACATAAAAGATGATAAGGTGGTTACAACAATAGGAAGTAACCAAGATGACACTCAAAATAAATCTGATAATAAAGGTAATGCAATAGAAAAAGTTCAAACTGATAAAGTTATGAATTTTGGGATATTAAATAATTGCCAAATAGAGAGAATAGTATTTAGTGCATCAGAAGATAATTTGATAGTGTCTTATAAGAATTCTAATGAAGGAATGGGACTAAAAATATTTGATATAGAAAGTGGAAAAGAGTCATCATTGAATATTGAAAGTAAGTTTCCAACAGATAAATATAATGTGAGAGTTATGTATGTTAATGAAGATGAAATTATGGTTAGAGTCACATTATTAGAAGGAGTACTTGAAGAAAAAGAAGATTTAACAGGTATTTATTCTATAAATATAAATAAAGCTACAATAGAAAAGAAGTAGAGCATGTAGTTTAAATTGGCAATTTGATTTTTTAGTATAAATACAATTAAAGATATTTTATAAATGTGTATAGATGAAATTTAGGAGGCAAAATGAATAATTTTTGGAATGGAAAGAGATATCATAGTTTAAATTATTTTTTGAGAGAAAAATTTGGAGAAAAGGTATTTAAAATATCTTTAGATGGAGGATTCTCATGTCCTAATAGGGATGGGAAAGTAAGTAAGGGTGGATGTGTATTCTGCAGTGCTAGAGGTTCTGGAGATTACGCAGGAAGTAGAAATTTTTCTATTACAGGTCAGTTTAATAACGTAAAAACTATGATGGCAAATAAATGGAAAAGTGGAAAGTATATAGCATACTTTCAAGCATACACAAATACATATGCACCAGTAGATGAATTAAGACAGAAGTATGAAGAAGCTATAAATCAAGAAGGTGTTGTAGCATTATCAATAGCAACTAGACCTGATTGCTTAGAGGATGATGTATTAGATTTAATAGAAGAACTAAGTAAGAAATTATATGTATGGGTTGAACTTGGTCTACAAACTATAAATGATGATGTAGCTAAAAAAATAAATAGAGGATATGATTTAAAAGTATTTGATGATGCAATGACTAGACTTAAGGAAAGAAATATAGATGTTGTTGTACATTCTATCTTAGGATTGCCTGGTGAAAGTCAAGATGATATGTTAAAAACTATAGATTATATTGCTCATTCTGGAGCTCAAGGAATTAAGCTTCATTTACTACATTTAATGAAAGATACTAAAATGGTTGAGTTATATGAAAATGGTGAACTGCAATTCTTATCACAAGAAGATTATATAAAATTAATTTGCAGGGCAGTTTCAATTCTGCCTAAAGAAATGGTGGTACACAGATTAACTGGTGATGCACCTAGGGATTTACTTATAGGTCCTATGTGGAGTTTGAAAAAGTGGGAAGTATTAAATGCAATAGATAAAACATTAGAAGATAATGATATATATCAGGGCAAAAATTTTGATATGGGGGATATTTAAATGAAAGTAGATGTTGTAATATCAGCAGATTACATAAGTGATGATATTGTAAAAGATAAGGTTGTTGTTGTAATAGATATGTTTAGAGCAACTTCAGTTATAACAACTGCAATTAATAATGGATGCCAAAAAGTTATACCATATTTAACTGTAGAAGAAACACTTGAAGAGGCCAAGAAATACGATAATAATGAAGTTATATTAGGTGGAGAAAGAAGAGCTGTTAAAATAGAAGGTTTTGATTTAAGTAATTCACCATTAGAATATACAGAAGAAGTAGTTAAAAATAAAACAGTTTTAATGACCACTACCAATGGAACTAGAGCATTAACTAAATGTTTGCTTGGTAAAAAGATTATTATAGCAGCAATGATAAATGCAGAAGCTGTAGCTAAAAAATTACTAGAATTTAATGATGATATTGTCATAGTTAATGCAGGAACTAATGGAGAATTCTCTATGGATGATTATATTTGTGGAGGATATATAATTAATACTATGTTAAAAGAAAAAAGCAATATAGAACTTACAGATATAGCTAAGACTTCAAATATGATTTATGAAAGCAACAAAGATATTATAAATTACGTTAAAGAAGCTAGACATTATTCAGTTATGAGATCTTTAAAATTAGATAATGATATAGAATATTGTATAAAGAAAAGTATAATAGATGTGGTTCCGATTTATGATGGAGATAAGATAATTAAACTATAAAAAAAGTGGCATAAGCCACTTTTTTATAATTTTGTTTTATCAAATACTTGGAATATGAAGAATTTTAAATAGTAACTTTCATCTGAATTCCAAAGTATTGGATGATCACAAGATTGAGTTCTAAATTCTACTTGTCTTATAAGTTTATTAGCATCTTGGCAAGCTTCTAAAATAGTTTTCTTTAAAAGTTCTTCATTCATGTAATGAGAACAAGAGCAAGTTATGAAGTAACCACCATGTTTAACTAATTTTAAACCTCTTAAGTTAATTTCTTTATATCCTCTTTTTGCTGCATTAATAGTATTTCTAGACTTTGTAAATGCAGGAGGATCAAGTATTACAACGTCAAATTTCTTTTCTTCTCTTGACCATGCAGGAAGAACATCGAAAGCATTATGACATTCAAATTTAACCGTATCTTGAAGATTGTTTAATTCAGCATTTTTATTAGCACAATCTATGGCATGCTGAGAAACATCTATTCCAAGAACTGATTTTGCACCAGCAATACCAGCATTTAAAGCAAAAGAACCAGTATGAGTAAAGCAATCTAATACGTCTTTATCTTTACATATTCTATGAATAGCAGCTCTATTTTCTTTTTGATCTAAGAAGAATCCAGTTTTTTGACCATTTGCTAGATCAACTATGTACTTAACTCCATTTTCAACAATTTCAACATTAGTATCAAAAGGTTCAGTTAAAAATCCTCTAGTTTGTTCTAAACCTTCTATTTCTCTAGTTGCTATGTCACTTCTTTCATAGACACCTTTAGCATTATATTCATTAACTAATACTTTAACAATTAAATCTTTATATTGATCCATTCCAAGTGTAGAAATTTGAATTACATAATAATCTTCAAATTTATCAACTGTTAATCCAGGAAGAAAATCAGCTTCTCCAAATATCATTCTACAAGATGAATCATCAATGATACTTCTTCTATATTCAAAAGCTGTTTTAAATCTGCTTTTGAAGAATTCCTCATCTATATTTTCATTTATATCTCTTGACATTATTCTGATAGTTATTTTACTTTTATCATTTATGTAACCTTTACCGATAAAGTAACCCTTATGATTGTATACCTCTACGATATCACCATTTTCATATTCACCATCATATTCATTTATTTCATCAGTATAAACCCAAGGACGACCTTGTTCAGCCTTACCACTACGTCCCTTATGTAAATAAAATTTACTTGCCATATTAAAAAGACCCCTTCCAAAATAATTATTATATTTAATAATAGGCCTTATTCTTAGATTATTAAGAAAAGTCTTTTTTAATGAGCCTATTGTAATAATAAATACTCAACTAAAATAAAGCCTAAAAAAATTATAAACCAGAATAAAACTGGTTTATAATTTTTCTTTAAATATCTTATATGATTATAACATAATAGTCTAATTAGTATTTAATTATTTTGAGATGTTTTAGTATAGTGTTGATATATGCATAAGTAAAGTGGACTAAGTAATTGAACTTAGGAATACTAAAATGAGTATAGTCCTATTTTAGCTTGTTCCCAATGTAAAATTGTGACAAGCAATAAATATGACAATACTCATTAAGAATTCTCAAAGTCCAATTACAATGCCATTTTACCTATTGCATATATCAACAGATATTTAAACATAGTAAATTAGTTTAGTTCCTTTATTAAATCATTTATTTTTTCTGAACAGTTTCTTCCTTTGCAACATCCAGTTCCAGCGCCAGTTATATTTTTAACTTCTTCATAAGTTGAGGCACCATTTACTATAGCTTCTTTAATTTTTGCTCTAGTTATACTTTTACAAGTGCAAGTCTTTGTTATTTTATCTAAAATATCTTTGTTTAAATTGTTATCCATATATATTTTCTCCTTATATGCTTTAAATTCTTATTTATTAAATTAAAACATCTTAATTTAAATGAGTCAATATTAAATAATAATAATTATCCGTTATATTAATAAATAATAATTAGATATCTTACTATAATTCATAAAAATATCTAGTTAAGTAAGTATTAAGAAAACTAATATATAATTAAAATGAAATATTATATTTAAGTTGTAAAACATTATTTAGTTGGAGTTTATATATTTTTAATTAGTGTTTACACTAAAATATAAATATAATTTTGAATATTAGAGTTTAATTTAAGAAATAAAAATGGGGTGAATTTATGATAAGTATATTATTGGTAGAGGACAATATAGAGATAAGCCGTAATATAGTAGAATATTTTGGTGATGAATTTAATATTAAAGCTGTTTATGATGGTTCAGATGCTATTCAATATTTAGATACATATAGTTACGATATTGTTATTTTAGATTTAATGTTACCAGAAGTTGATGGAATGAGCGTATTAAGCTATATGTCTAAAAAAACATTAAATACTGGAGTAATCATATTAACAGCAAAAGAAGAACTTGGAGATAAGCTAAAAGCTTTTAATTTGGGCGCAAATGATTATTTAACTAAGCCATTTTTTATGGAAGAATTAAAGGCTAGAATAATTGCAATTCTTAAAAGCATGGGCAAGATAAAAAAATCTAATATACTTGAATTTAAAAACATGCAAATTGATATGAAAGTTAAGAAAGTTTATATAAATAATGAAGAATTAGAATTAAATGAAAAGCTATATAAGCTTTTAGAGTACTTAGTTATAAATAAGGGAGTGTTATTATTTAAAGAGCAAATATTTGATAATATATGTGGATACAATAGTGATGCGGCTACTGAAATAATAGAAGTTTATATAAGTAGATTAAGAAAACAACTTTCGAAATATGGTTATGATAAATATTTAGTGACCAAACGTGGGATGGGCTATTTATTAGATGAGAGTATTGGAGATTGATTTTGATGAAAAAAGATATATTTTTATCTACTAAAAGAAGAATTACTGCTATAAGTATAGGAATAGTTTTATTGTGTTTAATTATATTTGCATTAATAACTCAAGCTTTTTATAAATCTAAATTATTAGACAATGTTGATCGCCAACTGATTGACCAGAAAAAAATATTTTTAGGTGAAGAAATAATTAGAACCGATAGAGATGAAAAAGAAAAACATTATAATTTTGATATGATACCTGATGGAAAACCTATGAAAATTCCACCAAATTTAATTTTAATATCATATAATAATGATATATTTGAAAGTATGAGCAATACTTTGTATTTTAGTGAAGATAATTTGCCAACCTTACCTAAGGAATCTAATGAAAAAATAGTTAATTTTCAATATAATGATTATAATTTTAGAGGAATTACAGTAACTAATGGAGAACAAAAAATTCAGGTTATTGCTAATATAGATGTTGAGGTTCATTCAATAAATAGATTGAGAAATTCTATTTTCTTTAGTTTGGTTATATTAATAATAATTTCTAGTGCTTTGGCAGCATATCTTGCTTCAAAGGTTATAAAACCTGTTAAAAAAGCTTATGAAAAGCAGATTTATTTTGTTCAAGATGCTTCTCATGAAATGAGGACACCGGTAGCAGTAATTAAAGGTAAGGTAGAGTTATTAGCTCATTCACCAGATGATACTATTGAGGGTCATTTTGAACATATATCAAATATGATGAGTGAAATTAGGGGATTAGAAAAGCTAAATAATGATTTGTTATTATTATCAAAAGAAGATTTAGAATTAGGTTTAAACATAACTAGTTTTAGTTTAGATGATTTTATTGATGAAATAAGTGAGTTTTATATTGATTTAGCAGAAATTAGACATAGAGATTTTCAGGTTATTAAGCCTAAAAATGAAATCATAGTATCATGGGAAAAGGATAAGATAAAAAGAGCTATTATTATATTACTTGAAAATGCGTTTAAGTATACAAATGAAGGTGGATCTGTGAAATTAATTGTTGAAGACTTAACTAAAAGTATAAAAGTAACAGTTAAGGATGATGGGATAGGCATTAAGGAAGAAGATCAAAAACGTATATTTGATAGGTTTTATCGAAGTAAGGAAGTCAGGGGAAAGAATATTTCTGGAACAGGTATAGGACTTAGTCTTTTAAAATCTATTACTAAGAATTTTGGAATTAAGCTAAAAGTAAATTCTAGATATGGAGAAGGATCTGAATTTATATTAGTTATTCCTAAGATTATAAAATAGTTCATGGTGCTTTAACAAAGGTATTTGAGATATTCCACTTTTAATACAAATAAATATATATTTAAAATAAAATTTTTTAATAAAAGCAACTATTTAGTTTGTTATATAGAACTAAATAGTTGCTTTTTATTATTCAGTAAATTGCATAATTGAAAAACTTATAAATAAATCAAATTACAGAATATAAGAAGTTTAAATTATTTGAAGTTTAATTTTAATTAAATTATTTATCATTAAGCTAACATTAAGACTGATTGTATAAAATCTAAAATGTAAGATAGATCGGAGGTGAATATATGGGAGAAAAAAAGTTTAGACATGAATTAAAGCACTATATAAATTTTTCAGATTACTTAGCAATAAAAAGTAGGATAAGAAGTATTATGCATATAGATAAAAATGCTAATAAGGATAATGAATATAAAATAAGAAGTTTATATTTTGATAATGCCTATGACAAGGTGTTAATGGAGAAGGTTATTGGGTTAAGTAAAAGAGATAAATTTCGTATAAGATTTTACAATGATAATCATGAATTTATAAGGCTAGAGAAAAAATCAAAAATAAGAGGATTATGTTTAAAAGATAGCACTCGTATTAGCAAAGAGGAATGTGAAAAGATTATAAATGGCAAGATAGAGTTCTTAAAAGATTCAAATGATAAATTGTTTATTGATTTATATGCTCAGATGAAAGGTCAATTATTACGACCTAAGACAATAGTTGACTACACTAGAGAAGCTTATATATATCCAATTGGAAATGTACGTATAACATTTGATAAGTCAGTTAGAACAGGAGTACAAAGTAAGAATTTATTTAATGATGATCTACCAACTATAGAAACAATAGATAACAAGCATATTGTACTAGAAGTTAAATTTGATGAATTTTTACCACAGGTAATTCAAGATATTATACAAGTAAATGAACGTAGACCAACTTCTATATCAAAATATGAAGCTGCCAGAATATATGGGTAATGAAAATTAGAAAGAAATCAAAGGAGGAATATTAATGACACAAACAACCACTAATTTTAGTGACATTTTTAAATCAAGTTTTGCAGAAAAATTAACACAAGTATCTTTTTTAGATATGTTTATAGCATTAGCATTAGCTTTTGTAATAGGACTATTCATAATGCAGGTTTACAAAAAAACATTTAAAGGGGTAATGTATTCTGAAAGTTTTGCAATTTCCCTTTTAGCACTTAGCTTAATTACAACGTTAATTATATTAGCAGTAACATCTAATGTAGTATTATCACTTGGTATGGTTGGTGCTTTATCTATAGTTCGTTTTAGAAGCGCAATAAAAGAACCAATTGATATAGCATTTTTATTCTGGTCAATAAGTGTAGGTATAGTAATTGGTGCAGGTTTAATTCCATTAGCTGTTTTAGGATCAATATTTATAGGGATAGTTATGGTTTTATTTATTAATAAGAAGACTTCAAATAATCCATATATATTAGTGATTAATTGTGAAGATGATGATTCAGAAAATACCGCATTAAAGGTGCTTTCAAAAAATGTAGACAAGTATAATGTTAAATCAAAAACAATTTCACCAATGAATGGGATTGAAATGACAGTAGAAATAGGGCTTAAAAAGAAATCAACAGATTTTGTAAATAGTATATCTAAATTAAATGGCATATCTAATGTAGTATTAGTTAGTTACAATGGAGATTATATGTCATAAGTGAGACTCTAAATTTACCCAGCTGGCGTATGCAAGTTGGGTAAATTTAGAATTAGCTTTTTAAAAAAATAAAAGTTAAGTATTAAATAATCTTAGGATAGAGGTGATGTATGAGTGATTAAAGAAAAGCATAAATGGTATATTTCTATAACTAGTATGATTTTAGCCGTAATATTTATTTTTTCATTGGTAGTTAATAATGAAACTTCAAGCATCGCTCAGAAAAAACTATCAACTGTTTTGGATAAAGAAAGTATAACCAATATAGATATTGATATAGAAGAAAATGATTGGAATTGGTTAATAGAAAATGCTCTTAATGAAGAATTTCGTAGTTGTAATATAACTATTAATGGAGAAACATTTTATAATGTGGGAATAAGACCAAAAGGTAATACAAGTCTTACTTCTGTAGCATCGGATGATACTACTGATAGATATAGTTTTAAAATTAAGTTCGATAAATATGTAGATGGACAAACATATCATGGACTTGAAAGTATTGTACTTAATAATATAATTCAAGATAGCACTTATATGAAAGAGTATATTACTTATGATTTGTATGAATCTTTAGGTGTTGCAACTCCAGAAATGTCTTATAGTAATATAACTGTAAACAATGAAAATTGGGGATTATATTTAGCAATAGAAGTTATAGATGAAAGATATTTAGAAAATAATTTTGGAAGTAATGAAGGAAATCTTTACAAACCAGAAACTATGGGAGTAAATAATGGAGGAGGCAATCAAGGTGGAAATCCACCAAATGGAGGAGAAAGACCAACAGGATTACCGCCAGGTGTAGAAAATAATCAAGGTAATATGACTATGCCATCACAAGGTGGGCAAGAAACACAACAAAATATAAATGATAAAAACATTTCAAATACTCAGCAAGATTTAGAAAATGTGTCTGAAATGAAAATGCCAACAGGACAAGAGAAGATTAATGCGACTGCAGAAAAGAATACTTCTCAAGACGATAATATATCAAATAAAGAAATTACTAAACTTAATGAGACAACTAACAATGAAATGCCACAAATGGGTGGAAATAAAATGGGTGGTAGAGCTGTTGAAGGTGCAGATTTTGTTTATATAGATGATAATGTTAGTAGTTATTCAATAGTAAGAGAAAGTGCAGTACTTAAAAGAACAACAGATGCAGACTTTGAAAAAGTAATAAATATGTTTAAAAATTTAAATGAAGGAACAAATTTAGAAGAGGTACTTGATGTTGAAGAAGTATTAAAGTATTTTGCAGTAAATACTTTTGTGATAAATTTGGATAGTTATTCAGGTGCTATGTATCACAATTACTATTTATACGAAAAGGATGGAAAGTGTCAAATGCTACCTTGGGATTTAAATCTTTCATTTGGGGGATTTGGTGCAAGAGGTGGTAATGGTGGAAATCAAGGCAATGCTTCAAGCGAATCAAGTGTAATAAACTTTCCAATTGATAATCCTGTCTCAGGAGATTTATCAAGTATGCCGTTAATAGGTAAATTGTTAGAAGTAGATGAATATAAAGAAATGTATCATTCTTATTTGAAACAAATAGCAGATGAGTATTTCAATAATGGTTATTATGAAAATTTAGTTAATAAGATAGATAATTTAATTAGTAGTTACGTAGAAAATGATCCAACAGCATTTTGCACATATGATGAATATAAGAATTCAATTCCTGAAATGATAAAATTCGGAGAAGATAGAACTAAAAGTGTATTGGCTCAATTAAATGGAGAACAACCATCAACAACTTACGGAACTATAGAATCAAAAGTAAATATGACTGCCTTAGGTGATATGGGTGGTGGCAAAGGAATGCAAGGAAATAAGACAAATAATGTTACTCAAAATACTGAGCAAAAATTTTCTACTGAAATTACAAATAAAGATAATGTAGAGAATACACAAGTTACTAATGAAAATTTTAATAATGATATAACAAAAACAAATGAAAATACTAAAACAGAACAAAACATAAATAATGAATCTAATAATTCACAGAATAATATGCATAAACAAGATTTTCAACATGTAGATAACAGTGAACAAAATAAAAGTTATTTATTAATATTAGGTGGATTAATTGTATTAAGTGGTTTATCTTTATTATTTGTAAGTAAATTTAAAAGAAAGAAATTGAAATAGAATTTAAATTTAAAAATTTAAAAATTATTAAAGGCAATATAAATAAATATACAATTAGTTAAAGAGGTGTTAATTCATCTCTTTTTTCATTTAATTTTTTGCAATTTAAATTGTATGTTTAATAAGTAAATAAGCTATAAAATATTAAAAGATGTGTATATTACATATAAAATTGTAAAAATTATCATAATTATGATATTGATTACAAGAGAATGTCTTTTTTTATAAAAAACATTATGTTATAATTTTCTATATATAAAAGATAAATGAATAAAATTAAAAATATAGGAGGGAAAATTTAATGTTTAGACGTTCTAAAAATAAAAAGTTTTTATCATCAATAGTAGCTTCAATGATGGTATTTACTTTATTTACACCAATGACAGCAAATGCTGATACTAAAAATGGAAGCGTTAACTTGCAAATTTTAACAACTACAGATACTCACGGTAGATTTTTACCATATGATTATGCTGTAAATGCACAAGACAATTCAGGAAGTCTTGCTCAAATATCAACTGCAGTTAAGGAATTAAAAGCTAAAAATCCTAATACAATACTTGTTGATGCAGGAGATAGCTTACAAGATAATTCACAAGCTTTATTTATAAATGATTCAAGTAATCCAATGATAGAGGCTATGAATAAAATTGGTTATGATACATTTACTTTAGGTAATCATGAATTCAATTATGGTATGCCAACGTTAAAAAATATAATTAAACAAGTTAAAGGTAAAGTATTATGTGGAAACGTATACGATACTGATGGCAAAACAAGAATCGCAGCACCTTATACAATAGTTGAAAAAGGTGGAGTTAAAGTAGGAATAATAGGTATGGTAACACCTAATATTACTAAATGGGATTCAATTAATTTAAAGGGGTATAAGGTTACCAATCCAGTTGAAGAAACTAAGGCTGCAATTGAAGAACTTAAAAAGAAAAATGTAGATACAATAATTGCTGTTGATCATATTGGAGAAACTCAAGAATATGGTACAGAAGGATCAAGCGCTATTGAAATATTAGAACAATGTCCAGAAATAACAGCTTTTGTAGCAGCACATTTCCATGTGAAAATAATTAATGATTATTATTATGATCATAAGATATATTCTTTAAATCCTAAAGACAATAAGGTTACTACAGTGACAAAAGACGGAACAATAGGACAATCAACTGTGGCTGATTATGATAAGGCAAAAGCTAATGGAACAGTAATAGTTGAAGCTTCTAAGTGGGCTAAAGCTATTGGACAAATTAATATTAACTTAACTAAAGATTCTAAGGGCAAATATGTAGTTGCTGACAAATCAAAGGATATAACTACAGGTTTTTATGAAATGGCTCCTAAAAATGGAACACCTGTTAAGCCTGATGAAGAAATAGTAAAATCATTAGAAAGTTATAACAAGAGAGCTATCGATGATGCCAATACATTAATTGGTGAATTAAAAGGTGGTAACTTAACACCAGCAAACGAAGTTAAAGGAATAGATCAAGCCAAAGTAGAACCGACTCCAATGCTTAGTTTAATAAATGAAGTTCAAATGTATTATGGAGAAAAGGTAGCAAATCATAAAATAGATGTTTCATCTGCCGCAGTATTTAAAGATGGACAAAATATAGCAGAGGGACCTATAAAGAAATGTGATACTGCTAATATATATAAATTTGATAATACATTATATGCGCTTAAAATAACAGGAAGTCAACTTAAAAAATACATGGAATGGTCTTTTGCTTATTATAATAAATACAACCCTGGAGATTTAACAGTTTCATTCAATCCAAATACACCAGGATATAATTTTGATATGTTTGCTGGAGTAAAATACAATGTAGACATATCAAAGGATGCTGGAAATAGAATAGTTAATTTAACTAAAATGGATGGAAGTAAAATAAATGATTCAGATGAACTTTACCTAACAGTTAATAACTATAGAGGTGCAACTCAATTATTAACTCCTGGAGTTATATTTAAAGAAGGTGAACAACTTCCAACACTTGTAGGAAAATCAGAAGAAACAGCAGGATTAGGTGAAGGAAGAATAAGAGATTTAATTGGACAATATATAAAAGAAGTTAAGGGTGGAACTATAACTCCTAAATGCGATAATAACTGGAGTATTATAGGTAACAATTGGGATAAAGAACAAAGAAAAACAGCAATTAAATGCATCAATAATGAAACCGTAACTTTAGATGGAGTTGCAGAAGAACAAACATCTTCTAATTCAAAATCTATAACTTGGGATGATGTAAAAGGTAAATAAAAGAGTAAAATTTAATTACTGAATTATATATATAATTAAAAAACAAGTAAAGTCATAGAGATAATTTAATGTATTCCCTATTACTTTACTTGTTTTTAAATATATAATTTTATAGGGCGTAATAATTGAATTTTTATCACTTGTTTAGATTAGGATAATTATAGTATTTATAATGGCTACTCTAGTTTTTTAGAAATAATATACAAAATAAAATTAAACATACGAAATAGAAAAAAATGTGAATAGTGAGAGTAATAATGTAAATAATAATAATATGCATAAACAGAATTCTCAACATATTAATAATTGTTTAGACAACAAAAATTACTTAATATTAATATAGTTATTAGTCATGTTAAATGTAATATTTTAAATGTTTATAAGTAAATTCAAAAGAAATAAAGTATAAAATTGTAAAAATGTCAATAATTAATTTAAATATTTACAATAACTTTAAGACCATGAATTGACATTTAAAAATTGTTAATATATAATGTTACAATAAAAAGAAAAGACTTAGATTAGGAAAAGTAACTTAGACTTAACTTTTAGAGAATAGCTGGTTGGTGCAAAGCTATAGGGAAGCTAAGAGAAGATCACCTAGGAGTTGGAAACTGAAAGGCATTTATGTTTATTAAGTTGTCACGTGGCCTGCGTTAAAGGATAGAGTATGTAAGTACTTGAACTAAACACTATTTAAAAAAGAGTGTTAGCCTTAGGTGGTTTGCGATTTTAACTTCGTCCTGTGGGATGGGGTTTTTTTTATATTAAATTTAAGAAGTAATAATAAAAGAGTACTGACTATGAAAGGGGAAAACAGAATGTATAAAAAAGTTGATTCTTCAAAAGGTTTTGTAAATATGGAACATGATATAGCAACACTTTGGAATGAAAAAGACATTATAAAAAAGAGCTTTGACTCAAATCAAGACGGTGAATATTTTACTTTTTATGATGGCCCTCCAACAGCAAACGGAAAGCCACATGTTGGTCATATCTTAACAAGAGTTATGAAAGATATAATCCCAAGATATAAGGTTATGAAGGGTTATAAAGTAATAAGAAAAGCAGGTTGGGATACTCATGGTCTTCCAGTTGAACTTGAAATAGAAAAGAAACTTGGCATTTCAGGAAAAGAACAAATCGAAGAATATGGTGTAGAAAAATTTGTTAAAGAATGTAAAGAAAGCGTATTTACATATGTTAGTATGTGGGAAAAGATGACTGAACAAATTGGTTATTGGGTTGATATGGAACATCCATATGTAACTTACCACAATCCATATATTGAATCAGTATGGTGGGCTTTAAAACAAATGTGGGATAAAGAACTTTTATATGAAGGACATAAGGTAATGCCTTACTGCCCAAGATGTGGAACAGCTCTTTCATCTCATGAAGTTGCTCAAGGATATAAGGATGTTAAGGACTTAACTGCTATTGCTAAGTTCAAAGTACAAGGAGAAGAAAATAAGTTTATATTAGCGTGGACAACAACTCCATGGACATTACCATCAAACTTAGCTCTTTGTATAAATAAGGCTTACACATATATAGAAGCAAAAGTGGAAGAAGAAGTTTATGTATTAGCTAAAGATTTAGCTGATAAAGTTCTTGGAGAAGATTACGAAATAATAAGAGAATTTAAGGGAACAGAACTTCTTGGAATTAAATATGAACAATTAATGCCTTTTGGTAAAGTTGAAGGAAAAGCTTTTGAAGTAATTCATGGCGATTATGTAACATTAACAGATGGTACTGGTATAGTTCATATAGCACCAGCTTATGGTGAAGACGATAGTTTAGTTGCTAAAGCAAATGGAATAGCTTTTATCAATTTAGTTGATAAAGAAGGTAAATTCGTAGAAGAAGTTACTCCATGGGCAGGTAAATTTGTTAAGAAGTGTGATGATAGTATTTGCAAATGGCTTGAAGAAAATAATAAGTTATTCAAAACTGCAAGACATCTTCACTCATATCCACATTGTTGGAGATGTGACACACCACTTCTTTACTATCCAAAAGAAAGTTGGTTTGTAAGAATGACATCTCTAAGAGATAAACTTTTAGAGAACAATAACAAGATTAATTGGTGCCCTGATAACATTAGAACAGGTAGATTTGGTAAGTTCTTAGAAAATGTTATTGACTGGGGTATTTCAAGAGATAGATACTGGGGAACTCCACTTCCAATTTGGGAATGTGAATGCGGACATAAAGAATGTATAGGAAGCATTGCAGAACTTAAGGAAAAAGGAATTAATGTACCAGAAGATATAGAACTTCATAAACCTTATATAGATAATGTACATTTAAAATGTGCTCATTGTGGTAAGGAAATGAAGAGAACTAAGGAAGTTATTGACTGTTGGTTTGATTCAGGATCAATGCCATTTGCTCAATTACATTATCCGTTTGAAAATAAAGAATTATTTGAACAAAACTACCCAGCTCAATTTATATCAGAAGCTGTTGACCAAACAAGAGGTTGGTTCTATACATTACTAGCAATTTCAACTGCTGTATTTGATAGAAACCCATTTGAAAACTGTATTGTTTTAGGTCATGTTCTTGATAAAAAGGGCTTAAAGATGTCAAAATCTAAGGGTAATGTTGTAGATCCTTTTGAAGTTTTATCTTCTCAAGGTGCAGATGCTACAAGATGGCATTTCTATACTGCAAGTGCTCCATGGCTTCCAACTAGATTCTCAACTGATGATGTAGGAGAATCTCAAAGAAAGTTCTTAAGTACTTTATGGAATGTATATTCATTCTATGTATTATATGCAGAAATAGATTCATTCAATCCATTAGAATATACTGACTTTAAGTCTGAAAATGTAATGGATAAATGGATAATGTCTAAGTTAAATACATTAATTAAAACTGTTGATGAGAAGTTAAATTCTTATGATATAACTGCAGCTGCATTAAGTATTGAAGAATTTACTGATGAATTATCTAACTGGTATGTAAGAAGAAATAGATCTAGATACTGGACAGAAACTATTAATAATGACAAAATAGGAGCATATGTAACTTTATATAGAGTTCTTGTTACTTTATCAAAGGTTGCAGCACCATTTGTACCATTTATAACAGAAGAAATTTATCAAAATTTAGTGGTTAATTTAGATAATACAGCGGAAGAAAGTATTCATTTAACTAGTTGGCCACAAGTTGAAGAAAGTGCTATAAATAAGGAACTAGAAAAAGAAATGGACTTAGCTTACACAATAGTTAAGCTTGGTAGAAGTGCTAGAAATGGTGCTAATATTAAGAATAGACAGCCACTTTCAGAAATTTTAGTTTCAGTAGCATCACTTCCTGAATATTATGGCGATATTATAACTAATGAGTTAAATATTAAGGAAATTAAATTTGGAGCAGATCTTTCAGAACATGTTAACTTTGAACTTAAACCAAATCTACCTGTACTTGGTAGAGCTTATGGTAAGTTAATACCTGGAATCAGAAAAGAAATAGCTGCTAGAAACCAAATGGAATTAGCTCAAAAGATTAAGGGCGGAAACGTTGAAATTATAAACGTTGATGGAACTGAAATTGAATTAAATTCAGAAAGCATTCTTGTAACTATGCAAGGTTTAGAAGGATATGCTTTTGCTGGTGAAGGTGAATTTGGTGTTGTTCTTGATACTCATATTACAGATGAATTAAGAGAAGAAGGTCATGTAAGAGAAGTCATCTCTAAAATTCAAAATATGAGAAAAGATAATGGATTTGAAGTAGCAGATAAAATAAAACTTTATGTGGCTAATAATGAGTTATTATTAGGAATAATTAAAAAATTCTCAGAAACAATAAAGAAAGAAACTTTAACTTGCGATATTATTTATAATGAAATTTGTGATTATACACAAACTATTATAAATGGTGAAAACTTAGATATGACAGTTGAGGTTGTTAAGTAATAATACATTTAATGGGCTAGAATCTAAGTTACTACTTTTGACTCTAGCCTTTTATCAATAAATAGTAGTTTATATAATTACTTTAAAATATAAAGGAGGAATGGTTATGGCAGCTTCTATTAAGGACGTTGCAAGAGAAGCGGGAGTTTCGATAGCAACAGTTTCTAGAGTGTTAAACGACATTGATGTGGTTAATGAAGATACTAAAAAGAAAGTATTAGATGCAATAAAATTATTAGGATATAGACCTAATATAATAGCTAGAAGTTTAAAAACACAAAAAACAAAAACTATAGGGATACTATTACCTGATGTATCAAATCAACTTTACCCAGAAATAGTAAGAGGAGCCGAAGATGTTTCTAATATATATGATTATAATGTAATCTTATGTAATTCAGATTTAGATATAGAAAAAGAAAAGGAATATTTAAGAGTTCTTAAAGAAAAAATGGTAGATGGAGTACTTTATATGAGTAGTTCACTTCAAGAAGAAATTTTAGAATTAATCAATGAATTAAATTTAAAAACAGTTCTTGTTGAAACTAAGGATAAAGAAAGCAGATTACCAAGTGTTACAATAGATAATATAAAAGGAAGTTATGATAGCACAAAATATTTAATAGACAAAGGTCTTAAAAATATTGCTTTCATAGGAACTGAAAAAAATCATATGAACGCTTGGGGAGATAGATACATAGGATACGAAAAAGCTCTTAAAGAACAAGGTATTGCATTAGATCAAGACTTAGTATACTTAGATACTGTAAAAGTAAAAACAGGATATGAAGGTATTGATCATTTCATGGAGAAAAATAAGAAATTTGATGGAATTGTATGTGCATCAGATGAAATCGCTATGGGAACAATAAATAGATTAAGAGAAAAGGGATACGAAGTACCTAAAGATGTTAGTGTTATAGGATTTAATGATAACTATGCAGCTTCAATTTTCTATCCTAAAATAACAACTATTTCTCAACCAACTTATGATATGGGATCAGTTGCAATGAGAATGTTAATAAAAATCTTAAATGACAAAGAGTTAGAAACAGCACACTATGTATTAGAACATGAATTAGTTGAAAGAGATAGTACAATTTAAGATATAGTATTCATTATAAATAAGATGTAATAAAAGCATTAGATTGCTTTTATTGCACCTTATTTTTATATCTAAGATTAGAATTGATATATTTATAAGTAAGGTAGATTGATTAATTGACATTAGGAATACAAAAATAAGCATAACCCAATTAAAATATAATTCAGTCTATTGTATATAAATCTATATTATAAAAAAGAGATAGACTTGAAATTTAGTATTATATTTAAATAATAAATAAGGATTTTAGAGATAAATATATTTAATGAGGAAGTGGACAAATGAGGAAAAAAGCGTTGGTATGCTTTTTAATAATAATAGTGATTATATTGGCAGTAGTATCTATTGATAAGATGAATTCAAAAACTAAAGAAGAGCAATTTAGTTATAAATTAGAATATGTGAAATCTCTTAATGATATAGATAAATCTTTGCCAACAGTTATATTTTTTAAAGGATTAATAAATGAGAAAGAAAGTTTGGAATATGAAATAATGTTAAAGGATTTGAAGGATGAAATTAATTTTAATTTAGTCCATGTAAGTTTGGATTACATAACTAATGAAGAACAAGAAAACCTTATAAATGAATATAAAATTATAGAAGTGCCAACTATAGTTCTAAAAGATAAAAATCAAATTGACATAGCAACTTATCATAACATTACATATGAAAAACTTAAAGAATTAATTAGTAATCTAACTTAAATGTTTATATTGGGTTTAAATTAGTGTAAAATTTTGAATTGTAAAATTTTTTACTAAATGTTACAATGATTAGTATTGTAATTATACAAATTACACAAAAAGAGGAGGAATTTTATTGAACAATCAAAAGAGATTGGGAGAAGTCGGAATAAGAAAATTACTATTAGAGTTTTCAATACCAGCCATTGTTGGAATGTTAGTGAACACTTTATATAATATAATTGATAGAGTTTATATAGGAAATATTCCTGAAATAGGAAACTTGGCAATAACTGGAGTAGGAATAACGTTGCCGCTTATGACTATAATTTTAGCATTTGGTATGCTAGTTGGAATAGGAACAGCTACGCGAATATCAATTAAACTAGGAGAACATGATAAAGAGAGTGCTGAACGTCATTTAGGAAATGCATTTACATTAATCATAATAATAAGTATATTATTAACAGCAATAGGATTAATTTTTATGCGTCCACTTCTAAGCATGTTTGGAGCTAGTGTTAATACTATTGGATATGCAATTGACTATATTAGAATAATATTTATTGGTACTATATTTAATATGCTTAGCTTTGGATTAAATCATTCTATAAGAAGTGATGGAAGTCCCAAAGTGGCCATGCTTTCAATGTTAATAGGTGCACTTACAAATATAATATTAGATCCTATATTTATATTTGTATTAGGACTTGGAGTAAAAGGTGGAGCAATTGCTACTGTAATTTCTCAAATGGTATCAACTACTTGGATTTTATATTACTTTACTAAAGGAAAAAGTGTACTTAAAATAAAAAGAAAGTATTTAAAATTAAATAAAGAGATTGTTACAAGTATATTTTTAATTGGAATGAGTCCATTTAGTATGCAAGTTGCACAATGTGCAGTACAAGTAATTTCTAATAATTCTCTTCAAAGATATGGTGGAGATGCAGCAATTGGAGCTATGACAATAATAAATAGTTTAGTTATGATCTTTCTAATGCCTATATTTGGATTGAATCAAGGTATGCAACCAATTGTAGGTTATAACTTTGGAGCTAAAAAATATGATAGAGCAAAAAAGACATTAAAATACACAGCAATAGCAGCTACTACAATAGTAACAATTGGATTTATAGTTGTAGAAACAATACCTGAATTGCTAATTTCTATATTTAATAGAGATCCAGAACTTTTAAGAATTGGTGTTTCAGGAATGAGAATATTCTTAGTTATGTTACCTTTAATAGGAGCACAAATAGTTACAACAAACTATTTCCAATCAATAGGTAAGGTTAAAGTTTCAATGTTCTTAAGTTTATTAAGACAAGTTATAATATTAATACCGTTATTAATATTAATTCCTAAATTTATGGGATTAACAGGAGTATGGGTTGCTGGAGCAACATCAGATTTTCTTTCAGCATTAATAACATTAGTTGTATTCCTAAGGTATAATAATAAATTAAAAAAAGATACAATTAAACAAAGCAGTACTCAAATATTAGAAGCATAGATTTAGATAAAATAATCCCACATCTTAAATTAAGATGTGGGATTTTATTTTTTATAATATTCCTTCATTTTTTAAGATATTTTCTAAGTTTTGAACTGTTTCAGATAACAATATGAACTTTTCTTTAATTTGTTCTTTTGAATCAGCATTTTCACTAAGAGATTTTTCCATATCTTGAACAGTCTTTAGTGCATTTTCTATATCTTGTTGTGCTATTTTTAAGTTTTCTTCTTTCATAAAGTTTCTCCTTTAAGTCAATTTATATTGAATACATATATCCTATCACTACTAAAAAATAAGTGCAAGGCATATATATGTAAAGAATAATTACATTTTGGAGGAGAATATGATTAATTATATTTGGTTTGCTATGATTTTTTTTGGAATTTTAGTTGGATTAATAAGTGGTAATGGAGATATAATTTCTAAATCAATAGTTAATGCATCGGGTTCAACGGTTACTTTCATAATTGAGCTTACTGGAATAATGTGTTTTTGGTGTGGTGTTATGAAAGTAGCAGAAAAAAGTGGATTAACAGAAAAGATATCTAAGTTATTAAAACCTGTCTTAAAACTTATTTTCAAAGATGCAGCCAAGGATGAAAAAGCTTTAGGTGCTATAGTTATGAATCTTACGGCAAATATGATGGGTCTTTCTAATGCAGCAACACCTTTTGGAATTAAAGCTATGGAAGAAATGGATAGATTAAATGGTAAAAAGGAAAGTGCATCCAATGATATGGTGCTTTTTTTAGTTTTAAATGCAGCATGTATTCAAATAGTCCCTTCAACTATTATATCTATAAGAGCAGCATGTAATTCTGTTAATCCAGGTGTTATTATAATTCCTGCTTTAATATCTACAGCAACAGCAGCTACAGTAGGAATAATATGTGCAAAGATATTACAGAAATATTTTTAAGGGAGTTGATGATAGATGCTTAACTATTTGAGTAAAAGTATAATTCCTATAATTTTTTTATTAATTATTAGTTATGGAATGATAGAAGGGCGTAAAGTTTATGAATGGTTTATAGAGGGTGCTAAAGAAGGATTAAATGTGTGTTTGAGAATATTCCCAGCTTTATTAGCTATGATTATAGCGGTGCAAATTTTTAAAGAGTCTAATTTATTAGGTGTTTTAAATAACTTGATTGCACCAATAGGAAATTTAATAGGATTACCTAAAGAGATAATACCGTTAATACTTATAAAGCCACTTTCAGGCAGTGGTGCTATTGGAGTGTTTACAGATATTATAAAAAGTTTTGGTGCTGACACTAAAATAGGACTAATTTCTTCAGTTGTAATGGGAACAACAGAGACTATTTTTTATACTATAACAGTTTACTTTGGTGCTGTAAAAGTAAAGAAAATAAGACATACATTATGGGCAGCTATTTTCGCTGATTTAACAGCTATAATAATGGCAGTTTTCATGGTTAATTTATTCCTAATTAAATAAAATTTATTAATTAAGCACATAATAAGATTTAATTAATATTAATTCCCATTGATAACTTAATTTAATAGTATATATTAAACATATATTTTAGGAGATGATTTTTTTGATTAAAGAAGCAAGAAATTTATTTATTGCCATGGTTGGAGCAACAACGATGACTTATGAAAAGGCTAATGAAGTTGTAAATACATTAGTTGAAAAAGGAAAGGTAACAATAGAAGAAGGTAAAGAACTTTCAGAAGAATTAAAAAGGGAGATAAAAGAAAAAAAAGATACTGTAAAATTCATGGCTAATGAAAAAATTAATGAAATTAAACCGTTAACTAAAGATGATATTTATGGAATACTTCAAGAATTTGATTTTATTTCAAAGGAAGAATTTAATGAATTAAAAGATAGGATCAGTGATATAGAAGAAAAATTAAAAGATAAATAATATCAAATAAAGGTTCTATTTTAAATATGTGATTATATATGCAATAGGCAAAGTGTCATTGTAATTTGATTTTTAGTATTTTTAAGTTTAATTACTCTTTAAAACTTTGCTTATGCATATACTAGTAATCTATTAAAACACATCATTTCAAATAAAAAATTATTCTTCTAAGGAGGAGAAAAACTGTGGCTAAACAATCTTCAGAGAGATTCAAAAAAATAATAAAAGTTTTTGCAAGTTATGGTTTTGGATATATATTTGACAGTAAACAAGTTGAATATAAGAAATCTCCTGCTAATTTAAGAAATGCATTTGAAGAACTTGGACCAACATTTATTAAGCTAGGACAAATATTGAGTACAAGACCAGATATACTTCCTAAGGAGTATATAGATGAACTAGTAAAACTACAAGATTCTGCTCCACAAGAAGATTTTGAGGTGATGAAATCTGTTCTAGAAGGCTCATTAAATATCTCCTTAGAAGAATATTTTGAATATGTTAACATATCTCCAATAGCATCTGCATCTATAGCTCAAGTTTATGAAGGAATATTGAAAGATGGAAGAAATGTAGTTATAAAAATACAAAGGCCAGACATTTATGAAAGTATGCATTTAGATATAGCTATATTAATGAGAATATTTAAATTTACAAAATCAAAAAATACATTACCAATAGATCCCATAGAAGCTTTACAAGAAATAAAAATAACAGCAGATGAAGAGTTAGATTTTATTTTAGAAGGAAAAAATATTGAAAAATTTAGGCTTAATAATAAAAATGTGTTGCCTATTTATGCTCCTTATGTAGTAAAGGAATTATTAAGTGATAAGGTAATAGTATTAGAAAAAATAGATGGATTTAAAATAAATGATTTACAGAGAATTAAAGATGAGGGATATAACAATAAAGATATTGCGAAAAAATTAGCTCTATCTTATTGTAAACAAGTATTTAAAGATGGCTTCTTTCATGGAGATCCTCATCCAGGAAATTTATTGATAGATTGTGGCAAAATTTGTTTTATTGATTTTGGTATTGTAGGGCAATTGAATGATGGTACTAAAAAGACTTTAAATTCAATAATGCTAGCAATAGCAACCAAAGATAAAGAAAAACTTATAGAATATATATTATCAGTTTCAATAAAAAAAGGAAAAGTAAATAGAATGCATTTATATGATGGAGTATCATATATGTTTGATACATATTTGGCTACATCAATAAAAAATATAAAAATTTCTGTATTGTTACAGGAAATATTTTACTTAACAAAGGAAAGTAATTTACAATTGCCAAGAGAATTGGTATCACTAATAAGAGGGGTAGTAATATTAGAAGGTGTTATAGCAGAAATAGATCCAGAGCTAGAGATTATAGATGTTGTAGTATCTTTTATAAAAGCAAAAAATAAAGATATAATATTTGATTTTCTTACAAGTGAAGAACTAATAGTATCATTATATTCATTTGGAAGGGATGGAATTAGGATACCATCTAAAGTATCAGAGTTATTAACTAAAATGTCTTTAGGAGAAGCTAAATTACAACTTATAGTACAAGATAAAAATTATATATTTCAAGAGCTAAATAAGATGGTAAATAGAATGATAACAGGCCTATTAATATCATCACTTATAATAGGTTCATCTTTAGTGATAACTAAGAATGTAGGACCTAAATATAATGGAGTATCATTAATTGGTGTAGTTGGATACAGTATTTCAACTATTTTTGCATTAATACTTTTAATAAATATGATAAAATATTGGCGTTTTAATATAAAAAAATAATGATTTGTTTTAAATAAGTATTTACGTATGAACATATAAACATTTTAATAAAATAAAAAATAACATTTGAAAAAATTTTAATATGCTGTATAATGAATTATAAGTAAAAAGTGAATATGCGAAAGAGGTAGAGGCGCAAAATTTAAAAGTATTATTACTGAGGTAAACACGATGATGTAATAAGAAAGGAAATTTTGCCGAAGCTTATAACTGATGTTTTGAGGTTATAAAGCTGGGCTTATACAGAATATGTATAAGACTGTCACAAATTAGTTTGTGGTGAGCTATCATTCATGAAGTTTTTAAAGTCTATTTTGACTATTTTTAAACCTTGAGTGTTAAGCACTCGAGGTTTTTTTTATTATAGTCAGCCTCTGCAGATGTTCACACAAAACAAATGGGGGTAAATAAAATGAAAAAAATTAATAGGTATCATGTATTTTTATTAACGTTTATGATGTTTTTTATGACATCAACAGTTGCTTTTGCTGAGGAGATAGATCCATCAGTAATGAATTCAGGCAAATTTGGATGGTTTACTATATTGCCACCACTGGTAGCTATAGTACTAGCATTTATAACTAAGGATGTTGTAATATCGTTGTTTATAGGTATTTTATCTGGATCATTTTTATTAAATTTATCTAGTGGAAATCCATTCTATGCACTTATTCAAGCATTTTTAGATTTTGTGCAAAGGGCATTGAACTCTTTAGCAGATCCTTGGAATGCAGGAATAGTGCTTCAAGTTATGGCTATTGGTGGAGTAATTAGTTTAGTTAGCAGAATGGGTGGAGCAAGAGCAATAGCTGAAGCATTAGCTAAAAAAGCTAAAAGTCCTATTAGTGCACAAATAATTACTTGGTTACTTGGAATCTTTGTATTCTTTGATGATTATGCAAATTCATTGATAGTTGGACCAATAATGAAGCCTGTTGCAGATAAAATGAAAATCTCTAGAGAAAGATTAGCATTTATAATTGATGCCACAGCAGCTCCAGTAGCAGGGATTGCAATAATATCAACATGGATTGGTTTAGAATTAGGGCTTATAAGAGATGGTTTCGCAAGCATAGGACAAGAAGTAGATGCATTTGGAATATTTTTAAGTACAATTCCATATAGATTTTATAATATATTAATTTTAGTATTTGTTGTTGTAAGCTCACTTATGTTAAGAGAGTTTGGTCCAATGAGAAAAGCTGAGATTAGAGCAAGAAAAGGTGTTTCTTCAAATAAAGAAATAGCACTAGATAAAGAAATGGAAGATGAAATTAAAGTAAAAGAGGGTGTGAAATTAAGCATTTGGAATGCAATTATTCCAATAGGTGCATTAATTATTTCAGCACTTGCAAGTTTTTATTATAGCGGATATACAACTATAATGGGTGGACAAAATCAAGCTTTAATAAGTATTATGTCTAATTCACCAGCATCATTTGAAGCTATAAGAGAAGCTTTTTCAGCATCAGATGCCGCAGTAGCATTATTCCAATCAGCATTATTTGCATCTATAGTAGCTATAGTGATGTCAGTATGTAAAAAAATATTCACATTATCAGAAGCTATAGAGAATTGGATACATGGAATGAAAGGTCTTATAATAACAGGAGTTATTTTAATACTTGCATGGTCTTTAGGTTCAGTAATTAAAGATCTTGGTACAGCTGTATTTTTAGTAAGTAAGTTATCAAGTACAGTTCCAAGCTTTTTATTACCAAGTATAATATTTATTTTGGGAGCGGTAATATCATTTGCAACAGGAACAGCTTATGGAACAATGGGAATTTTAATGCCACTTGCAATTCCACTTTCATATTCAATTTCACCAGAAATGGGATATGTAGTTATGAGTGCTAGTGCAGTTCTTACAGGTGCAATATTTGGAGATCACTGTTCACCAATATCAGATACAACAATAATGTCTTCAATGGGAGCGGGATGTGATCATATAGATCACGTTAGAACTCAATTGCCTTATTCTTTATCAGTAGCAGGTATAACTATAGTATTTGGTTATATACCAGTAGGACTTGGATTACCAGTATGGTTAGTGTTGCCTATATCAATAATTGCAATAGTAGGATTAGTGTATTTTGTTGGTAAACCAATAGAAAATTGTGAAGAATAATATTTATAAAATTTGTAATGAAAACAAAATTATTTACAATAAATAATTTATTTAAATTGTGATATAATTAATAAGATACCAATGATAATTGGTATCTTATTTTTGTTCTTTAAGTTTAAGTTTTAGTCATTAACAAAAGGATAACGATTTCTTATTTATATATAGAAATAAACTATATATAAATAAAGAAATTTACATAAATAATATGGGTAAAATTATTTAAAAGAAAGGTAATGAATTATATGAGAACTTTTGAAAAAATAGAAAAATTAAGAGAGATAATGAAAAAAGAAAATATAGATTATTATGTGGTTCCTAGTGGTGATTTTCATCAAAGTGAATATGTAGCTGAACATTTTAAATCAAGAGCATATATTACAGGATTTACAGGATCAGCAGGAACAGCATTAATAGGAAGAGAAAAAGGGATTCTTTGGACTGATGGTAGATATTTTATTCAAGCAGAGCAACAATTAAAGGATTCAGGAATTGAATTATACAAAATGAGAATACCAGGATGGCCAACTTTACATGAATGGCTAATGGAAAATATGAAATCAGGAGAAACAGTAAGTTTTGATGGAAGATTATTTTCTGCAAATGAATACAAAGAATTTAAGAAAATAAAAGATAAAAAAGATATAAATATAGTGATGGACAAAGATTTAATAGAAGAAATTTGGAATAATAAGCCAGAGTTACCTAAAGAAAAAGCTTTTTTACATGATATAAAATACTGTGGAAAATCAGCAAAAGAAAAGATTGAAGAAGTCAGAGTAGAAATGAAAAAGATGGGCGCAGAATCTTATATAATATCTTCATTAGATGATATTGCATGGCTTTATAATATAAGAGGAAATGATGTTAAAGATACTCCGGTTGTATTAGCTTATGCAGTAGTAAATGAAGAAAAAGCTACATTATATATAGATAAAAATAAGCTATCAAATGAAGACCAAATAAAATTAAACAATGAAGGTATTAAAATAGATGAATATAACAACATATTTGAAGATGTGAAAGATATAAAAAATAGTGTTATATTGGATCCTAATAAAGTAAGTGGATATATTTATACATTAATAAATGAAAATGTAGAAGTAATAGAAGCATTAAACATAACAACAAAATTGAAGGCTATAAAAAATAGCATTGAAATAGAAAATCTTAAAAGATGCCAAATAAAAGATGGCGTAGCTATGGTTAGGTTTTTAAAATGGCTTAAAGAAAGCGTAGGGAAAGAAAATATAACAGAAGTTACTGTAGCGGATAAGTTATTAGAGTTAAGAAGCAAAGGAGATCTTTTTGTAGAAGAGAGTTTTGGAACAATTGCTGGATATAAAGATCATGCTGCTATGATGCATTATTCAGCTACCGATGAAAGTGCTTATGAATTAAAACCAGAAGGAATACTTTTAGTTGATTCTGGTGGACAATATTTAGATGGAACTACAGATATAACTAGAAGCTTTATTTTAGGGAAATTAACAGATGAAGAAAAAAAAGATTTTACTTTAGTTTTAAAATCTCATATAAATCTTATGAAGGCAAAATTCTTAAAGGGAACAACAGGTTCAAATTTGGATGTATTAGCAAGAACTATTTTATGGGATGAAGGTATGGATTATAAATGTGGAACAGGACATGGAGTAGGATTTTTCCTAAGTGTTCATGAAGGGCCACAATCAATAAGGCCAGTTCCGAATACTGTAGTTTTAGAACCGGGAATGATATTAACAAATGAACCGGGAGTATATAAAGAAGGAAAACACGGAATACGTACTGAAAATGTGATGTTAGTAACTAATGATATAGAGACAGATGAAGGTGGAGAATTCTATAAATTTGAAGTAATGTCATATTGCCCGATAGATATAGAAGGAATAGATAAATCATTATTAACAGAAGCAGAAAGAAAGTGGTTAGATGTTTATCATACTGAAACTTATGTTAAGTTAAGTCCTTATTTAAATGATGAAGAAAAGAACTTTCTTAAGAATGCAACTAGAGAAATATAAATTTAAATAGTTAAAAAAGAAACTATTAAGTGAATTTTAACTTAGTAGTTTCTTTATATAATCAGATATTATTCTAAATTTTTTCTTTTGGTGGATGTACAAATTTATTTATAACAACAGCAATTGTTATTCCAATAGTAGTATCAATGCATCTCATAATTGCGTATATATAAGATCCTGGTCCGGAATGATGATTTACCATAATACTTATGAATACGATACAACAAATAATTACTGATGCTGATTTGTTTAATAAAGTACACAAATATATTGAAAAAATTATTCCAATTCCAGTAACGATAGGCGTTATATTATATAAAAGTGGAAAAGTTATGCTTAAAAATATAACTAAGAGTCCAATTAATCCACCTAAGAAAGTACCTATTAGCCTATTTTTACCCATTGTAAAAGAGTTTGAAACAGTATCTTTCATGCAAACCACAGAAGCAATACATGCATAGAATGAGTCTTGACGATGAAAAATTTGAAATATGAACATGCACAAAGAAACAGCTAATGCAGTTTTTAAATTTCTTAACCCTATCTTGGGAAGTTTTAAATTTTTCAAATAGTAATACCTCCTATTTTTAAATTATTATAGCATAATAGTATTTTTATTTTCAAAAGAATATATCTTAAGTATTACTTATAGATGAGAGGTGTATACATGAGAATTGTTAGAGAGATAGAAATTAATAATAGTAATAAGTATTTAAAATTTGAAGCAATAGTATCTATTATAAGAAATTTTTTTGCTTTGGAAGAAATATATAATGTTAAAATACTTCTCGATATTAAAGAAAAGGGTGAAATTCCAGCTACAATAATATTAGGTTATATACTTTTAAATATATCGGAAGTGAAGGAGTTAACTTTAATAATAGATGGAAATAATGATTTAGAATTAGTATATAAAAATGTAGAAGTTTTATTAGCAAGTTATATTAATGAAGATAATATTTCAAGCAATATTAATATATACAATACTTATGGTATGGTAATTAACAATAAACTAAATAACAATAAGGTGATTGTTCAAAATAAACCGGATAAGGCATTTAATAAATTTATAGGAAGAAGCAATAAAATTTTAGACATATTAAATTTAGCTACTAAATCAGCTAAAAGTTCTGCAACAGTACTTATTAGGGGAGAAAGTGGTACTGGTAAAGAACTTATTGCAGAAGGTATCCATAATGCAAGTGAACGTAAAAAAGGTCCATTTATACGTGTTAACTGTGCAGCTATACCAGAAAATCTAATAGAAAGTGAATTATTTGGTCATGAAAAAGGATCATTTACAGGTGCTATAAGAAGAAAACTAGGAAAATTTGAATTAGCCAACAATGGAACTATATTTCTTGATGAAATAGGTGAAATGGATAAGAACACTCAAGCTAAAATTTTAAGAGTATTGCAATATAAAGAATTTCAAAGGGTTGGTGGAGAAGACACTATAAAGGTAGATGTTAGAGTTATTGCAGCAACACATAGAAATTTAGAGGAAATGGTTAAATCAGGAGAGTTTAGAGAAGATTTATATTATAGATTAAATGTTATTCCAGTAATGATACCCTCTTTAAAGGATAGATCGGAAGATATACCTTTACTAGTTAATCATTTTATTAATAAATTTCAAAAATCGGGAGAATATAAACAGTTTTCAAAAGATGTGATGAACATATTTATGAGCTATCCATGGAAGGGAAATGTCAGAGAATTAGAAAATGTAATAGAAAGAATATTAGCATTAAATGAAGGTGACGTTATTACTATAAAAGAGATACCTTTATATATAAAAGAAGAAATGCAAAAAGAAAATAAAAGTAATATTAAGATTTTTACTGAAAATAATTTTATAGGTAATTCTAAAAATGAAGTTTTGAATATTATTCAGGATTTAGATGAGGTATTACCAATGAAAACATATGAGAAAATGATAATAGAAAAAGCATTAAGAAAATATGGTAGTTTTAATGCAGCTGGTAAAATATTAGGGTTAAATCATAAGACAATAGCGGCAAAAGCTAAGGAGTTTGGAATAGAGAAGACTGTTAATTGGAAAAGAAAATAATATGGCATAATAATTGCTTCTAATAAAAGTTAGTTGAAATAATAAACAATTATAATTTTAAGAATAGAAAGTATATCTTCTATTCTTAAAATTACTTGCAATCAACTTTATAAGGGGGATTTATTTATGGGAATTAAAGAACTTAATTTTGAGATGAAAAGAGAAGATGGTGTAAATGTATTTGTACGAAAGTTTTTAAAGGAAAATGCTTCTTTAAAAGGTGCAGTTATAGTTTGTCATGGACTTGGAGAACATGCAGGTAGATACAAACAGTTTAATGAGGTTTTAGCAGAAAATGGATTTACAGTATATGCACATGATCAAAGAGGACACGGCAAAACTGCTGTAAGAGATGATGTTGTTCATTTAGAAAGTGGTGGGTTTAGCAAAACTGTAGATGATATGGAAGCACTTTATAAAATAGTAAAAGCAGAAAATGAAAACTTACCTATATTCATATTTGCGCATAGTATGGGAACTGTAATAACAAGAAAATTCATTCAAAAATATAGTAATAATGAATTAAAAGGTGTTATTTTATGTGGGCCAGTATATTTTCTTGATAGAGTAAAAGAATTATGTGATGAATCAAAAAAATCTATGATTAAAAATGGCTCTGATCATGTTAATATGAATCTAATAGGTTTAGCATTTGGAAACTTTAATGAGAGATTTGAGCCTAAGAGAACAGATTTTGATTGGCTTACAAGAGACAATAAAGAAGTAGATAAGTATATTAATGATCCACTTTGCGGAAAGCCTCAAACAGTAGGATATTATTATGAATTTGCGTCAAAATTTAATGTATATGATGACAAAGAAATTAATAAGATAAGAAAAGACTTATCTGTAATCTTTATAACTGGAGGAGACGATCCAACAAGTGATTATGGTGAAGGCATTAAAGTAGCTAGTGAAAAATATAAAAAGGCAGGAATTAATGACATTAATTTAAAGATATATCCTAAAGCAAGACACGAATTGTTGAATGAATTTAATAAAGAAGAAGTTATTAACGATGTGATTAATTGGATAAACAATAGAATCTAAAACAGAATAATATTATATAAAATAATGGTTATAGGCTTTAAAAGTTTATGACCATTATTTTATATACCAATAAATAACTAATAAATTTAATCGACATTGTAAAGATAATGTAACAATTTTACAGGAAACAGTCTATAAAAGCATTAATAGACTATAATATTAGCAGTATATTAATTGAAAAAGCGTTTTTATAATATGGAATATATGTAATTAATACATCTAAAATACATATTTTAGAATTAAATATAAGCGCAAAAAACATAGATTATTGGTAAAAAAGCGCAATATAAACGTTTTCACTTGGTGATATTGACCAAGTATATAAAAAAACACCAATATTGATAATAACGAAAATTTGTGTAAAGGTACTGTTTGTCCCAGATATAACACCTTAAATATTTTGGCACGGTTATTGCTATTAATAATAAGTGTAAATAAATAATTTATAAAATGGGAGGTATTATTTATGTCAATTTTTATGGCTGAATTAATTGGGTCAATGTTACTTATCCTTCTAGGAGATGGCGTTGTTGCAAACGTTGTTTTAAAGGATTCAAAGGGTACAGGAGCAGGTTGGATAGTTATTACAACTGGTTGGGCACTAGCTGTTGCGATTCCAGCATTAATGTTTGGAGGATATAGTGGAGCACACTTTAATCCAGCATTAACAGTAGCACTTGCAGCAATCGGAACAATTCCATGGTCAGTAGTTCCTCAATACTTTGCAGGTGAATTTTTAGGAGCATTCCTAGGTGCTGTTTTAGTATTTATTATGTACTATGATCAATTCAAAGCAACTGACGACAAAGATGGAAAATTAGCAGTATTCTGTACAGCTCCAGCAATAAGAAATACTGGAATAAACTTTATGGGTGAGCTTATTGGTACATTCATGTTAGTATTCGGTATATTAGGATTAGGCGCTGTTCAAATGGCACCAGGACTTAACACATTATGTGTTGGTGGATTAATCTTTGTAATAGGTTTAAGTTTAGGTGGTCCTACAGGATATGCAATCAACCCTTGTAGAGATTTATCACCAAGAATAGCACATGCTATATTACCTATACCAGATAAAAGAGATGCAGACTGGGGATATGCTTGGATTCCAGTTGTAGCTCCAATAGTTGGTGGTTTAATCGGTGCTTTCTTATGGCAAGCAATCGTTTAATTAAATAGTTATTATTATAAGGTTAAAATAAAAGGTCTTGCTGGATAAACTCTAGCAAGGCCTAAAACTATATATTTTAGGAGGCGTTTAATAATGAAGAAGTTAATAAATAATCCAGATAATGTTTTATCAGATATGCTAGAAGGTATTGTGGCAGCACATCCAGAGTATTTAAAAAAATTGGATAATGCTAATGTATTAGTAAGAAGTGAAAAGGCAGAAAATAAAGTCGCAATAGTTAGTGGTGGTGGTAGTGGACATGAGCCAGCACATGGAGGATATGTTGGCTTCGGAATGTTAGATGGTGCAGTTTGTGGGGAAGTATTTACATCACCTACTCCAGATCAAGTGTATGAAGCAATTAAAGCAACTGACAATGGAAAAGGAGTTCTTCTTGTTATAAAAAATTATACTGGAGATGTCATGAACTTCGAAATGGCAAAGGAAATGGCTGAAATGGAAGGTATAAAGGTAGAACAGGTTGTAGTTAATGATGATGTAGCAGTTGAAAATAGTTTATATACAGCTGGAAGAAGAGGTATTGCAGGAACCGTATTTGTTCATAAATTATCTGGAGCTAAGGCTGAAGCAGGTGGAAATTTAGAAGAAGTAAAAGGTGTTGCTGAAAAGGTAATTGAAAATGTTAGAAGTATGGGAATGTCTTTATCATCTTGCATAGTACCAGCAGCAGGTAAAGCTAACTTCACTTTAGGAGAAGATGAAATAGAAATTGGTATGGGTATTCATGGAGAACCAGGAACTCATAGAGAAAAAATATCAACTGCAGACCAGGTTGCAGAACATTTATTAAGTAAAATTCTAGATGATATAGAAATTTCAAGTGGTGATGAAGTAGCTGTTATGATAAATGGATTAGGATCAACACCATATATGGAATTATATATTGTAAATAAAAAAATAAATCAATTATTGAAAGATAAAGGAATAAGTATTCATAAAACTTTTGTTGGAGAATTTATGACTTCACTAGAAATGGCTGGATGTTCTGTTTCAGTATTGAAGCTTGATAGTGAACTTAAAGAATTACTTGATGCAAAAGCTAATACACCAGGATTTAAAGTTGTTAAGTAACATAATGTTTTATTATATTTAGAAGATATTATAAAAATTTTTTGTATATTTAAAGTTATTTATTAGCATCATATTAGAGGAGGGTTAATTATGGTAACAGTAAAACAAGTAAAAGACATTCTAATAAAAGTAGAAAAAGTCATAGAAGAAAATAAATTATATTTAAGTGAATTAGATGCAGCAATAGGTGATGGAGATCATGGCCTAAATATGAACAAAGGTTTTAAAGCTGTTATTGAAAAAATAAAAGATTTGCCTGAAGATGATTTAGGAAACATATTAAAAAACTCTGGTATGGCTTTAGTTTCTAATGTAGGAGGAGCTTCAGGTCCACTATATGGAACTGCTTTTATGAAAGCTGCTATGGTAGTTAATAAAAAAAGTGAAATGGACATAAACGATTTTGTTAAAGTTTTAGAAGAAGCTTTAGGTGGAATAAAGATGAGAGGTAAGGGTCAAGAAGGTGAAAAAACAATGATTGATACTTTATCACCAGCAATTGAAGCGGGAAATAAGTCTATTGGAGAAAATAAATCTGTTAAAGAAGTACTACTTGAAATTAAAGAGGCAGCTAAAAATGGTATGGAGCATACTAAGGATATAGTTGCAACTAAAGGTAGAGCAAGTTATGTTGGAGAAAGAAGTATAGGACATATCGATGCTGGAGCTACTTCAATGTATTTAATATTAAATACTATAGTAGAAGAATTAACTAAAGAGGGGAATTAATTATGGTTGGTATAGTAATTGTGTCACACAGTAATTTTATAGCAAAAGGTGTTAGAGAAGTTGCTCTGGAAATGGCACCAGAAGTTTTAATTGTAGATGCAGGTGGAACCAGTGATGGAAGAATAGGCACAGATATTTCTAAAATAACTAGTGCAATAGAATCTGTTTATAGTGATAGTGGTGTACTTGTATTATTTGACTTAGGTAGCGCATTTATGAACACAGAGATGGCTATAGAATTTTTAGATGATAATATCAGAGGAAAAGTAGAAATTATAGATGCTCCTTTAGTAGAGGGTGCAATTACTGCAGCTGTTGAAGCAAGCATGGATAAATCTTTAGCAGAAATTAAAGAAGTACTTAAACCTATGTCTTTAAATAAGATTTATTAATTAAAAAGCTATATTATATTGAGTTTTTTATTTGATATAATATAGCTTTTATTTTTTAAACTATTTGACATGAAAATGTATTTATTCTATTATTATAAGTATATAAATGCTATGAAGAGAAGAGTAGTGAAAAGGAATTCTTAAAGAGAGCTGATATGTGGTGAAAGTTAGCAGAAAAAATTTTCATGAAGATGGCCTTGGAGCATATTTCCCAAGCAATATTTGTTAAGGAATTTACGGCAGCATCCGTTATAATGCAAGGTGATGATAGTCACCTAATGAGTTATTTATTGTGAAATAAATAAAAAGTAGAGTGGTAACACGTATATACGTCTCTATATAGGTTTAATATACCTATATAGAGACTTTTTTGATTTACAACAATTATATATCATAAGCTGCTAATTGAATTGTACATTAAAGCGTAGTTCATCCACTTTATTAAAATATTAGATTAAATTACAAAAAAACAACACCTAGAGTATTGTTTAAAATAAGGAGGATTATTTAAATGTGTAAAGATTGTAAAAAACCATATTATATAACTACACCAATTTATTACCCATCAACAAAGTTACATATAGGAAACACGTATACTACAGTAGCTGCTGATGCGTTAGCAAGATTTAAAAGATTAACAGGATATGAGGTAATGTTCTTAACAGGTACTGATGAGCATGGTCAAAAAATCCAAAGAATAGCAGAAGAAAAGGGAATTACTCCAATAGAACATGTAGATGAGATTGTAGCAGGCATTAAGGATCTTTGGAGTATGATGAATGTAAGCTATGATAAGTTTATCAGAACTACAGATGATTATCATGTAAAAGCAGTTCAAGATATATTTAAAAAATTACATGATCAAGGAGATATTTATAAGAGTTCTTATGAAGGTTGGTATTGTACTCCATGTGAATCATTCTGGACAGATACTCAATTAGTAAATGGAAATTGTCCTGATTGTGGTAGACCAGTTGAAAAATCAAAAGAAGAAGCATACTTCTTTAAGATGAGCAAATATGCTGATAGATTAATTAAGTATATAGAAGAAAATCCAAACTTCATTCAACCAGAATCAAGAAAAAATGAAATGTTAAATAATTTCTTAAGACCAGGTCTTCAAGATTTATGTGTTTCAAGAACTAGCTTTGATTGGGGTGTTCCAGTAACATTTGATGAAAGTCATGTTGTTTATGTGTGGATAGATGCATTATCAAACTATATTACTGCACTTGGATATGGTCAAGATAATAAAGAATTATATGATAAATTCTGGCCAGCAGATGTACATTTAATAGGAAAAGATATATTAAGATTCCATACAATATATTGGCCAATAATGTTAATGGCATTAGATTTACCACTTCCAAAACAAGTATTTGGTCATGGATGGTTACTTGTTGATGGTGGAAAGATGTCAAAATCTAAAGGTAATGTTGTAGATCCAGTTGTATTAGTTAACGAATTTGGAGTAGATCCAGTAAGATATTACTTATTAAGAGAAATTCCGTTTGGCGCAGATGGTCTATTTAACAATGAAATATTCATAAAAAAGATAAATTCAGATCTTTGTAACGATTTAGGTAATCTTTTATCAAGAAGTGTCGCAATGATTGAAAAATACTTCGACGGAGAAATTCAACCACAGGCTGAAAGTGGAGAATTTGACGAAGAATTAATAAACTTAGCATTAGCTGCTCCAAATAAAGTTCAAGAAGCTATTGATGAATTAAATATTCCTTTAGCACTAGAACATGTATTTGAATTAATAGGTAGAGCTAATAAGTATATAGATGAAACAACTCCTTGGATTTTAGCTAAAGATGAAAGTAAAAAAGCTAGACTAGGAACAGTACTTTATAACTTAATTGAAAGTTTAAGATTTGCTTCAGTAATGATTTCATCATTCTTACCAGACACAGCTAAGAAGATTAATGAACAAATTAATACTGATGAAATATCATGGGAATCTTTAAAATCATTTAATGGAATAAAAGCTGGAACTAAGGTAGTTAAAGGAGAAAACTTATTCCCAAGAATAGATGTAGAAAAGAAACTTGAAGAGTTAGAAGCGTTAAAGGCAGCGCAAGCACCAGTTAAAAGAGAAATAACTCCTATAAAAGAAGAAATCACAATTGATGATTTTGAAAAAGTAGATTTAAGAGTTGTTAAGGTATTAGCATGTGAGCCAATAAAAGGTGCTAAAAAACTTTTAAAATTAAAGGTTGATTTAGGCAGCGAAGAAAGACAAGTGGTGTCAGGAATTGCCAAATATTATAAACCAGAAGAATTAATAGGGAAAAATGTAGTTTTAGTTGCTAATTTAAAACCTGTAAAACTTAGAGGAGAATTGTCACAAGGTATGATTTTATGTGCAGCACCTGATGATGATAGCGAATTGAAGATTGTAGACCCTGGTGAAATTTTAAGTGGAAGTATAGTTAGATAAAGATAAAATAAAAGGAACACCTCATTTAGGGGGTGAGGTGCTCCGTAACCACTAATATATAATGGTTAAAAGGGGTAAATAATAATGCTTTAACTACTTTACAATCTAAATATACTATTTGAATATGTCAAATCTGTGACAATTTTAAATTAATTTTAAATTTAACATTGATTTAATAAAGAGGATATATTCAATATTGAAAGGATATGCTGTTATGGAGAAAACATTTAAGATAATAGATAGTCATGCTCATTATGATGATGAATCTTTTGAAAGTGATCGTAAAGAGGTATTACAGGAAATTAAAAAAAATGGTGTTATTGGAGTTTTAAACTGTGCAGCATCTTATAATAGCTTAAAAACTACTTATGAATTGACTAAGAAGTATGATTTTATATATGGAGCATTAGGAATACATCCTGAAAATGCTAATGAATTTACAGATAATACATTAAATGAAATTAAAGGTTATATAAAGTCTAATGAAAAAATAGTAGCAATAGGGGAAATCGGATTAGATTATTATTGGGATGAGAATCCATCAAAAGAAATTCAAAAAGAAGTATTTAGAAAACACATGGAGTTAGCTAAAGAGCTTAAATTACCAGTAATAATTCATGACAGGGATGCTCATCAAGATACTTTACAAATAATAAAAGAGTTTCCTGATGTAACTGGTGTTGTACATTGCTTTTCTGGAAGTGTTGAATTTGCAAAGGATTGTATTAAGCTAGGCTATTATATAGGATTTACAGGTGTTGTAACATTTAAAAATGCAAAAAAAGTTGTTGAAGTTGCCAAGGAAATACCTTTAGATAGAATGTTAGTAGAAACTGATTGTCCGTATATGGCTCCAGAGCCTAATAGAGGAAAAAGAAATAAATCAGACTATATAGAATATATAATAGAAAAATTAGCTCAAATAAGAGAAATTGATTCATATGAATTGAATATGATATTTAATGAGAATTTTTATAACTTGATTAAAAAGTAAAAATAAGGTAAAATATTAATTGGAATATTTTTGAAAAAATATTCCAATTTTTCATAAGTTTATAATATATAGAATAAACAGTTAATGATTTTTTAATTTAATAACATTGATAAAAAAACCTAAGATATATCGTTATTATAATTATTATATTTAATTATTTTAAAAAAACTATGCAAAACTGCATTATTACACGGTTTTATAAGGTGCAAGAGGTTATCAAATTTGACAAGCCTAGGTGTTTGAGATATAATTCAGTATACGCTCTTGCCAAAGGAGGGAAATCAATGATAGAAAAATTAAAAGATTATTTCAAGAAAAGTTTTTCTAACGGTCCGAAGGCAAAAATCATAATAACAACAATTGCTGTGGCGATTGTTATTACAGCGACATTAATGAGTGTGAGGAAAACACTTACTATAAGTATAGACGGAAAAGAAGAAAATTTTGTCACGTATAAATGGACTGTGAAAGATGTGTTACAAGATAATGGAATAGAATTGGCAGAAAAAGATAAGATAGAACCATCATTGGATTCTAGAGTATCTGAAAAAGAGTTAATTACAATCAAGAAAGCTATTCCAGTAAATATTGCGTTTAGCGATAAAGTTGTAACATTAGAAACAGCAGAAAATACTATTGGCGATATGCTACAAAGAGAATCAGACGTACTAAAAGAGCAAGGTGTAGAATTTGAAGAAGGAACAGATGAAGTATTACCTTCTTTAGATGCAGAAATAGAAAAAAATTTAGACGTTAAGATTGTTAAGGTAGAGACTAAAGACGTTGTAGAGAAGGAAAAAATAAACTTTGATACATTAGTACAAAAAGATTCAAGTCTTGATAGTAGCGTTCAACAAGTTAAGAGTGAAGGAACTAATGGAGAAAAACAAATAACATATAAAGTTATTTATAAAGATGGTCAAGAGGTTTCTAAAGAAGTAAAGAGTACTAAAGTTATTGCTGAACCTGTAAACAAGATTGTTGTAAAAGGGACAGGCAATGTATATGCAAGTAGAGGATCAGGCAATATAACATATAAGAAAAAATTATCTGTTGTTGCAACTGCATATAGTGGACATAGTACTACAGCTACAGGCAGAAGACCTGTTAGAAATGCTAATGGATTAAGTACAATTGCTGTTGACCCATCAGTTATTCCTTTAGGAAGTAAAGTTTATGTTGAAGGATATGGATACGCCATTGCAGCTGATACTGGTGGTGCAATAAAAGGGAATATAATTGATTTATACTTAGATTCATCAAATGAATGTATAAACTGGGGAAGAAGACCTGTCAATTTATTCATAGTAGCTTATCCAGGCGAATGGTAGTTGATTTTTAGGAGATAACATGTTAGTTATCTCTTTTTTTTATTTAAATAATTAGAAGTTTGATATACTATTATTAGTAGGTATATTAATCATGCAGTAATGAAAGGAAGTATAACATTGATTAAAGAAGTAATTGTAGTTGAAGGAAGAGACGATGTCGATGCTGTTAAAAAAGCATTAGATGCTGAAATAATAGCAGTAGGTGGATTTGGAATAAATGCTAAGGTTATAGATAGAATAAAAGAAGCTCAAAAGAGAAAAGGTGTAATAGTTCTTACTGATCCAGATTTTGCTGGTGAAAAGATAAGAAGAATTATTTCTAAAAGAGTAGAAGGAATAAAGCATGCATATATTTCAAAAGAAGATGGTCTTAAAGATGGAGATATAGGTGTAGAAAATGCTTGTCCTGAGGTGATATTAAACGCACTTGAAACAGCTAAAATAACACTTGAAGAAAAAAGAAACTTTTTTACTATGCAAGATATGTTTTATTTTAAATTAACAAATGACTCAACTTCTAAAGTAAGAAGAAGTATGCTTGGTAAAATTTTAGGAATAGGATATTGTAATACAACGCAAATGGTCTCAAGATTAAATAATTATGGAATAACAAAAGAAGAATTTACAGACGCTATAGAAAAAATAGAAAAACAATTGGAAGTAGGGATAAAATAGATGGATTTAATGGATATAAAAACCAAAGAACTAGTTAAAAAGTATAATTTTAGATTTTCAAAAAGTTTAGGTCAAAACTTTTTATTAGATGAGTCTGTTCTTAATGATATAGTAGATGGAGCAGAAGTTAATGAAAATGATTTTATTATAGAAATAGGACCAGGAGTAGGAACTCTGACAGCTAAGTTACTACAAAAAGCTAAAATGGTAACTTGTATAGAATTAGATAATGACTTAATTCCTATTTTACAACAAGAATTAGGTGAATATGATAAGTTTGAATTAATACATAATGATGCCTTAAAAGTAGACTTTAATGAAATAATGAAGGGTGAAGAGCATGTTAAATTAGTTGCAAATCTTCCTTATTATGTTACAACACCTATAATAGTAAAGTTGCTTAAAGAAAATCATAAGTTTGAATCATTAACTATAATGATTCAAAAAGAAGTAGCGGAAAGAATAAATGCGGAACCCAATTGCAAAGAATATGGAGCATTATCTGTTTTGGTTCAATATTATTGTAATACTAAAATTGTAAGAAAAGTATCACCAGAAAGTTTTATGCCAAGACCTAAGGTTGATTCTATAGTTATAAGATTAGATAGATTAAATAATCCAAGAGTTAAAGTACAAGATGAAAAACTTTTATTTGATATAGTAAGAGCAGGGTTTAATATGAGAAGAAAGACTTTATGGAATGCGACTAAGGTAGTGGGTCTTTCAAAAGAGGATTTACAAAAAGCTTTTGATTCGTGCAATATAGATCCTAAAAGAAGAGCAGAAACATTAAGTATTGAAGAATTTGCAGTATTAGCAGATAGTATACATAATATTAGAAAAAATAATTAAATTATATATTGTAATAGGATTTATCTATTGATTTAGTAATATAGAACTCAGATTTAGTGTATATTTTAATTTTCAACATATATATTTAGAGTGAAAATATTAATGATATTATAATATAAAGTTAATTAGTAGACAATTCTTAAAAACATTTACTCTTCACTATAAAACAGATTTATTTAATTAAAACAAAATCCAACATTATAGTATTTAATCATAATCTATTAATAAAAGCATATACTTTATTGAATAAATATATGTGGAGGGATTATGGTAGTGGCACATAACAAATTATATAGAAATTTTATAATTTTACAGCAAGATGAAAAAATAAATTTAGAATCTACCGAAAAAGCTTTATCTGGATATGCTAAAGTGGAAGCAAAGGGAGATAAGTGTAAAATATCTTTTTATGCTCAAAATCTTAAACAAGAAGAAGATTATTCCGTAGTACTTATCTGTTGTAAAAAGGACATGAAACAATTAATTGATTTGGGGTCTCTAAAAATAAATGATGTTGGAAAAGGAGATACAAGTAAAGAATACTATATAAATAACATAGCTGGTTTAGGCATATCATATGAAAAAATAAATGGCGCTGCTATTTGTAAAGCAAATTCAGGAGAAGTTATCTTCATGATGTATGGCTTCATTAACGGAGAGGAACCAAAAGAAAATTGGAAAAAACTTAAAGTTGCAAAAGAAGATAATACTAATGATACTGAAAGTAAATCATCTACAAAAACAGAATTAACTGAAAAGAAGATGAAAGAAAAAAGTGATGATAATGCTAAGAAGGAAAATATTAAGAAAGAAAATGTAAGTAAGTCGGATAATCTAAATATAGATATGGATTTAGATTGTGAAAAAGAGAGCAATCGTAATAAAGATAAGAAGTGTAAAGATAAATGCGAAGACAAATGTGAAGATAAGTGTGAAGATAAGTGCAAAGATACTTGTGATGATAAATGTGAAAAGAAATGTGAAGATAAGTGCGAAAAGAAATGCAAAGATAAGTGTGAAGTTGAAGTAGAAAAAGAAGAACATAAAAAAGAATATAAGAAAGAAAAGAAGAGTGAAGAAGAAAAAACTAAGAAAGATAAATGTGACTTTAGCGGAAGCGAAAAATGCAAAAAGATTATTGATGAACTAAATGATGAATCTTATTGTACAAAAACAGTAAATCATAAAAGAATAGAAGAAAATACTAGAATTGATGGAGCTGATTTTGAGCAATATGAAAAAGATATTGAAAAGTTAAAGATGGAATCATCAAAGAATCTTAATATAAAAGGTAAGATTGGTGAATATTTTGAAAAAATTGCACAAGGATTTGAAGAGTATCATGACGGTATAGATGGTGTTAAAAATTGTAAATGGTATAACGTACCTATAAATAGAATCGATGACTTATTTAATATATCAGATTACAATAAATACACATTAGTATATTATCCAATGTTAAATTATTATCCTTATATAAGTAAAACTAAACATTTTCTATTAGGATATAAATGTGATTCTGCAGGAGAGTTGACTCATATTGTTTATGCAATACCAGGAAGCAAAGATCTTTCAGAACAACCATATGAGGGCAAGACAGGATATGTTACATGGACACATAACGATACTAGAAGCTCTGGATATTGGCTTATGTTCTATGATTTCCAAAACTCAACAGTTGTAGTTCCTATGAAGTAGAAGAGGCAATATGAATAGAAAGCAAGTACTAATATTATCAATTTTACTTTCATTAATGGTAGTGTTAGGTATAACACAATCGTTTTTTAAAGAAACATTTACAGAAGTTGCTCTTGTAGAAAATGGGATAAACGAATTTAAGGATTATAATTTTGATGAGGGAAGATATATATTTTCATTACCAAGTGAATGGAATGTATCGGAAAAGGAAAGCCAAGGACAGTATATTAGTTATAAGGCAGATTTTAAAGATAAAGACAATAAAATCACTGGATACTTAGAGGTTATAAATACTCAAATTGATCTTGGCAATTTTGCAGAAAGTGATTTAAAAAATTTACCTTTATCATATAAAAATGAGCAGATAATGCCTTTTAAATTAGAAGAAACATCAGGGGTTTTATCTCAATATAAAACTAAAGTAAAAAGAGGTTATACATTTGAAAATAGCTGTTATTATTTAAGTAGTGATGATGGTAAAGTTATAAAAGTTTTATTTAATGTGAAAGAGGACGATTATAAAGAAAATGTAAAAACTGTTTTTAATACTATAATATCTAAGATAAACATACGAAGTTAATAAGATTTGATATTAATATGTATAAGTATTATAATTTAAGTATCATGGGGGAATTGAAAATTCATCTATGATACTTAAATATTATAAGGAGATATGAATGAGAATAATTTTATTTAAGGCATTTGGTCTAGAAATAAAAAGTTATGGTTTAATGATTGCTATTGGAATACTTGTAGCAGCATCTTTACTTTTAAAAAAGGGTAAAGAAAAAGGTTATGAAGAAGATTCTTTATTAAATTTAATTATTTTAACTGTAATAAGTGGGGTAGTAGGGGGTAAATTACTTTTTATTATAACTGAATTTAAAAGTATATTAGAAGATCCAAGTATATTATTGAATTTTGGTTATGGATTCGTTGTGTATGGAGCATTAATATTAGGAGCCTTAACAATATATTTATATTGTAAAAAGAAAAAATGGAAAGTACTTGAAATTTTAGATCTGGTTGCACCTGTATTAGCTATTGCACAAGGATTTGGACGTATAGGGTGTTTTTTAGCAGGATGTTGTTATGGAAAAGAAACTAATATTCCAATAGGAGTAGAATTTCCAGTAAATTCACTTGCGCCAGCAGGTATTCATGTACATCCAACTCAAATTTACTCATCAATTTTTGATTTTTTACTAGGATTTTTCCTTTTATATTATTCTAAAAAAGAAAAAAAATCAGGTAAAATAGTTTCTATGTACTTGATAATCTATAGTATAGGAAGATTTATGGTAGAATTTCTTAGAAATGATCCAAGGGGGAATGTTGGGTTATTATCAACATCTCAATTTATAGCTGTATTTACATTGATTCTTGGATTAGTGATTTTTAATTTTCATAATTTTTTTAAGGGAGCGAAGAAATAATTTGTTTAAGAAAAAATTTTTTATATTGCTTCTAACTCTATTTACTATTATGTTTATTTTAGTTGGATGCAGTGCTTATGATAAAATGGCAGTTACACTAGGAATTAAAAATAATAATTTTGAATATATAAAGCAAAGTAAAGTTGATAAAATTGTAATTCAAAGTGCCAGAGATACAGGCTTTATGTTTATAATTACTGAGCCTAATGCTATAAATGATATGTATAAGTTATTATCAAATGGTAATAAAGTATCCGAACATAGTTCATTAGATCCAGATTATTATTTTGAAATACATATGGGTGATGATATTAAAAAATATAACTATATAGTTGGTGCTGATGAAAGAGGAAAAGGAAATTTCTTTAATGACGAAGAAAGCTTTTCAATTTCTAATCGTCTAGATGATACTATAATACAAAATCTATCTTTTATAAGAAAGCCTAGAAATTTTCAGTATGTGTATTATCAAACTATCTTATCTGCATTAGAAGCTGAAAAACTAAATTTAGATGAGTCTAATAAGGTAGGAATAGATATTAGTGGTGATATTGACTGTTTAAAATATATACTTTCAACAGATTTACAACAGTTTGAAAAAAATATTACTAAAGTCATTCCTAATGCTGAAATTATTAAAAATAATTCTAGTGAATTTGATACAATAATTAAAGTTAAAAACAGAGGATATAATAGCACGATTTTTAAAACTATGATCACTATTGATAATAAGAAAGATAAGGTCTTTAATACTTATTATATATCAGCAGAATATAATTTTAGAAATTGGGATATCGATATGGGAGAAGTAAATAAAATGCCTAATGAATGGTAAGAGGAGGAATAATAATGGGAAGCTGTGATAATTGTCCAAGTAAAGATTCATGTGGATCCAAAGGTCAAGGATGTGAAAATTCTATACCTAAAATGATACCTACATATGGAAAGATTAAAAATGTAATAGGAATTATTAGTGGAAAAGGTGGAGTAGGAAAGTCTACTGTTACAGGAATAATGGCAACTACTTTAGCTAAAAAAGGATATAAAGTAGGAGTTTTAGATGCAGATATAACAGGACCATCTATGCCTAGATTCTTTGGTATTAATGAAAAAAGAGGAAAAATAATTCCATTAGAAAATGATATGGTAAAATTTGAACCTGTAATAACTGATTCAGGAATAAAGGTTATATCTATGAATCTTTTAACAGCAGTTGAAGAAGATCCAGTTATATGGAGAGGACCTGTAATTACAGGAGTACTAAAACAAATGTTTATGGAAACTAATTGGGAAGAATTAGACTATTTACTTATAGATATGCCACCAGGAACTGGTGATATAGCTCTTACAGTAATGCAAGAATTCCCTATTACTGAAGTTATAATAGTATCAACTCCACAAGATATGGTATCAATGATTGTTAAAAAGTTAGTTATAATGGCTCAAAAAATAGGTATAAAAATTAGAGGCGTAGTTGAAAATATGGCATATATTAAGTGCCCAGACTGCGATAAAAAAATAAGAGTATTTAGCACAAAATCTTCTGATGAACATGCAGAATATTTAGGATTGCCTTTAATAGGTGAATTGCCTATTAATGTAGAGTTGACAGAGGCTCTAGAAAAAGGTAAAGCAGAAGCTTATGTTATTGATAATGATTTATATTCATTAATATTTGAAGCTTTATATTGATATACATAACTCATCTTTCTTAGGGAAATACTATTAATGTAATTTCATAATGGAAGGGTGAGTTTTTTGAAAGCAAACGTAGATAAAGATACTTGTATAGGATGTGGCTTATGCCCATCAATATGTCCTGAATGTTTTGACATGCAAGAGGATGGAAAAGCAGGAGTTATAGTTCAAGAAGTACCAAGTTCATGCCAAGATTCAGCAAAAGAAGCAGAAACAAGTTGTCCAGTTAATGCAATTTCAGTAGAATAAAAAAATGTGGTGTTAGAAATTTAATTTTTAACACCACATTTTTTATATATCTATATTTATTATTATTAATTTAAAGTATAGATTTTAATTATAAAAGATTTAACTCTATTATTATAATAATGAAAAATACATAATTTTAATATTTAATTTATGTTGTAACTCTATTATTTGATACAACTGAAATTAATCTTGTCATAGGAAGAGCAGCAATTATAACTAAACAAATAAGTCCTTCTAATCCTATTATAGGTGCATTTACTGATAGTGAATATAATGCTGGAGACATTCCTTCTGGTGCAAAAGATCCAAAGAAAGCAATGCCAGATATAAAGTGGCATATAAACCTACCTAATACTGCGAGTATTACACCTAAATACTTTTTATTTGGGAAGAAACCAGCGATACCTAGACATAAAAATGGCAATGGATAATCAAACAATACTTGAACTGGATGTAAAATATAAGGATCCATAAGTAATGTAATCATTCCGTAAAGAAATCCAGTTAGGAATCCAACTTGTGGTCCATACATAAATGCAATTAGTAAAATGGGAACCATACTACCAAAGGTTATACTTCCGCCTTGTGGAAAATGATAAATTCTAAGAATTTTTAGAATTGTTGCCAATGCTAAAGCTATACCGATTCTAGCAATTAATTGAGGTGTAAATTTAATTTTTTTTGCTTTTACTAATACAACTAGTATAGCAATGCACCCTAATAAAGTAATAATTGATAATGGATTAGAAATGATAGTTTGTACATTTTCGGGCAAATGAGTGTATAATTTTGAAATTTGTTCTGCCCAATCGTTAAAAATACTCATAAAAAAAACCTCCTTAAATTGTGCTTAGGAGATTGTTAACCAATAAATATAAATTTTTATTATTAAAATAGAACAAAAAACATACTAAAAATAAGTTTAATGTTTATTAATATAATAAATAAATATATTAAGCGGTTATACTTCCCTACGCCAGAATTAACTGGATCAGGTTCCGAGGGTTTATGATGTAAAATCAAATCTCAGCACAAAGGCTCCCCTAGCACTATAATATATATTTATTTTACCTGTATAACTATAGGTAGTCAACCACGTTATATGGGTTATATTTATTGTCTTTATTATAATGAGTGATATAATTTGATGAAACATCATTTAAATTGATTTTAGAACCATTTGATGAATTATTAGAAATATTATTGCAGGGAACTGTAGAGTTAATATTGTTTTTATCTATGATAATATCTTCTTTATAAGTTGAATCAATAATAAAGCCTTTCATAAATTAACACCGTCCTTTAATAGTATTTTTAGTATTATTTAAATAAATATACATTAATACAATTAAGGAATTTTTGATATTAAATTCATGTGTTCTTAATTTGAATTATTCTGGGTAGCTTTGCTTGTGCACATATAAATATTCTGTTAAAACATATTTTAACTAAAAAAGTACCTTGTTTTAAGATAAATAATATTCTAAAACAAGGTACAAAATTAATAAAGGTCATTATAAATTATTTTAAAAACTTCTAATGAGTCTTCAATTTTTGGTTTTAGAAGTTTTTTCTTATGTTCATATTCTATCTTTCCCTTTGGTGTTAAATGATATATTTTTTGAAATTTTTTATCAGGATCATCCCATATTCCAACAATAAGAGTTTCTTTTTCTAATTTTTTCAGTATAGGGTATATTCCCCCAGTACTAGGAATCCATCTGCTATTAGTTCTGATACCTATTTGATTTGAAATTTCATTTCCGTTTGTTGGATTTAGTGATAATATATATAAAACATATATAGGCAAAAGACCTTTGGTAAATACTTGCCCTACAGCTTCTTTTTCTTTTTTTACTTTTTTCAACTCAGAAACTTTACTCTTATATTCTTCATATAATCTTTTTTCTTCATTTTTTATATCATTTATATCAGAAAAATTAAAGTCAGACATATTAATCTACCTTTTCAACAATGAATCCAAAAAGACCAGGACCGGTATGAACACCAAGTGCAGGACCTATACTATATCCTAACTTGCACTCTACTACATTATCAAAGCTCTTAATATTTTCACATAATGATTTTGCATCATCAAGTGCATTACCATCCATAACCCAGAATTTACATTTATTATTCTCGGTATAAGATTTAGCAATTTTTAATAATTTTGATGCAGATTGTTTTTTACCACGAGCTTTACAGTAAGTATGGAAGCAACCGTTGTTATCTATTGTTATAACCGGTTTTAAGTTAAGAACATCACCTATAGTTCCAGCGACTCTACCTATTCTTCCACCTTTTTTTAAGTATTCTAAAGTATCTATAGTAAAGAATATATCTATTTTGGATCTTAATTCAGGAATTATCTTTACTATCTCATCAAATGATTTTCCTTCTTCAATAAGTTTTGCAGTTTCTAGTACGACTACACCTTCTGCCATGCTTAAACTTTTTGAATCATATACAAAGGTCTCTATTCCTTCAAAGCTTTCACATGCTAATCTCATTGAATTATATGTTCCTGAGAATTCACTTGATAATGTTACTATAATAGCATGCGTATATCCTTCCTCAATTAATTGATTAAGAGTATTATTAAGCCTTTCGATACTTGGTAATGATGTTTTAGGAATTTCTCTAGGAAGTAATTCATAAAGAACATCAGAAGTTATTTCTAATTTATCATCATATTCTTTATCAGAAAAGATAATTTTAAAAGGTAATAATTTTATATTATATTTTTTTAGATCCTCAGTACATATATCAGATGCACTGTCAGTTAGTAATGCAATTTTATCCACTAAAAATTCCTCCTAGTAATATAGTCTATTTATTAATTATATCACTATCGATAACTATATCAATAGTGATATAGTTATCGATAGTGATAAGTTCTTAGATAATATTAATTATGAGAAGTCAAATTGAGAAGGACCTTAAAATTTAACCAAATATAGAGATAAAAAGATATATTCACTAATAATTAAAAAATATCACCAATAAAACTAAACATTAACGGTATTGCTAACGCATATTTAATCAAGTATAATAGTACAGTATTGTTAAGGTACTATATATTGTGTTATGGAGGTAAGCAAAATGCTATATGTTGTAAAAAGAGATGGAAGAACTGTTGAGTTCAATGGAGAAAAGATTTCTCAAGCTATTAAGGGTGCTGCGCTAGAAATCGGGGTTACTTTAAGAGAAAGCCAAGTTTTGGAAACTATACAAAAGGTGATTATGTATATTGAAGATACAAAAAAAGAAAAAATTACAGTAGAAGCAATTCAAAATTTGGTTGAGAAAGCTTTAGGGGAAGAGGATAAAAATATAGCTTTTGCATATTCATCATATAGAAGAGAAAGAACAAGAGTAAGAGATATAAAATCAGATTTAATGAAAGCAATAGAAAAAATAGGTGTTGAAACTGATAGGGATAATGCTAATGTAGGAAATAATTTTAGTTCTAAGCTATTAAGAATAGCATCTGAATCTAATAAATGGCATAATTTATCTACTATGCCTAAGCATTTATCAAAAGCTCATGAAACAGGTGATCTTTACTATCATGATTTAGATAGTTATAACCTAACTACTAATTGTCTTCATATACCTACTAAAGAAATTCTAATGAATGGCTTTAATACAGGATATGGAACAATAAATGCACCTAAGAGAATAGAGACAGCTGCAGAATTATCATGCATATTATTACAATCTACTCAAAATGATATGTTTGGAGGTCAATCTCATCCAGACTTTGATAATGATTTAGGAGTATTTATTCCACCAACAAGAGACGAGATAAAAAAAGAATTAAAAGAATTAGATATTCCAAAAGAAAAGATGAATACAATTATGGAGAAAACTTTAAGAAGAAGAGTTCATCAAGCAATGCAAGGTGTTATTTATAATCTAAATACTATGCATAGTAGAGCTGGATCACAAGTACCTTTTAGTTCTGTAAATATAGGAATACCAACTAATGATGATGCAGCATTAGTTTGTGAAGTATTTCTTTTAGAATATGAAAGAGGACTAGGTAAAGGAGAACAGCCTATATTCCCTAACATAATCTTTAGAGTAAAAGAAGGCGTTAATAGGGAAGAAAATGATCCATATTACTATTTATATAAATTAGCTTGTAGAGTAGCAGCTAAGAGAATGAATCCTACCTTTATGAATATTGATGCAGATTTCAATAAAGAATATTATGATAAAGGATATGTTCCAGCTACTATGGGATGTAGAACTTATCTTATGAAAAATGTAAATGGAGAGCCAGGATGTAAGGGAAGAGGAAATATAGCTCCTACTACAATTAATTTACCTAGAATAGGATTGCAGGCTAAAGGTGATGTAGATAAATTCTTTAAAATTTTAGATGCTAGATTATCTTTATCTAAAGAGTCTTTATTGCATAGATACGATGTATTAAAGAATCTAAGAGTTAAAGATTTACCATTTATAGCAGGTCAAAATTTAATGGTGGGTTCAGAAAATTTAAATCCAGAAGATTCTATTGAGCCTATATTAAAACAAGGAACTTGGGGTATAGGATTTATAGGTCTTGCTGAGGCATTAACAGCACTAATAGGTAAACATCATGGGGAAACTGAAGAAGCAAGAGAACTAGGATTAAAGATAATAGGACATATAAGAGATTATTGCGATAGATTAACAGAAGAATATAGCTTAAATTGGAGTTGTTATGCAACACCAGCTGAAGGATTGTCAGGTAAGTTTATAAAGCAAGATCAAAAGACATTTGGAATAATAAAGGATATTACTGATAAAGAATATTATACAAACAGTTATCATGTACCAGTAGGATATTCTATATCAATTAAAGATAAAATTGACATAGAAGCTCCATATCATAAAATTTGTAATGGAGGTCATATAACTTATATAGAAGTTGATGATTTCCCAACTGAAGATGTTATTATGGATATAATAAATTATTCATATAAAAACACTAATATAAGTTATATGGGAGTAAACTTCCATATAAGATATTGTAAGGATTGTGGAACTTATTTACACAGTAATGAAAGTAAATGCCCAACTTGTTGCAGTACTGATATACAAGGGATAAGTAGAGTAACAGGATATTTAAGTTTAGATGAGAGATTTGGTCCAGGAAAGTATCAAGAAAGAGCAGATAGAATATCTCATTTAGAAAGCCATAAGAAACATTATTAAAAAATTAAAAACTAATTAAATTAAAAAGCATTGAATTTGAGTGAGGATACTAAAAAGTATCCTCACTTTTTAGTGCTTTTTTATTTTAATATGTATCTTTTAGAAAAACACTAATAGATTCACAAGTGAAGAGGAAAGCGCAATTGAATAAAGCATAATACATATATTTTTTAGATTTAAACATGATAAATTACAATGTTATGTAATTTTATTAAATGAATAATTGTAAAAAAATCTTGCAATAAATTACAGTTTTTTATGTAAATAACCTTATATAACAAGGAAAATTGAAGGAGAATAGCATATTCATTGCAAAAATAAGAAATTTATCATTCCATTATATGTATATATAGTGTATAATGATAAATAAATAAAAATTAAGTGGCAAAAGCAATAGGTAATAAACAAATATTAAGGGGGAGTTAAAATGTCAGTTAAAAATATAAATACAGATAAGGAAATTAATATAGTTGATACTACTCTTAGAGATGGGGAACAAACAGCAGGTGTAGTTTTTGCTAATGCTGAAAAGATAGCAATTGCGGAAATGTTAAGTGAACTTGGAGTAGATCAATTAGAAGTTGGTATACCTACTATGGGTGGAGATGAAAAGGCTGCAATAAAAGAAATTGTTAAAAGAAATTTAAAGCCAAGCATAATGGCATGGAATAGAGCTGTTATTGGGGATATAGAACAATCAATAGACTGTGGAGTTGATGCAGTAGCAGTATCTATATCAGTATCTGATATACACATTCAACACAAGCTTAGAACGTCAAGAGAATGGGTATTAGAAAATATGGTTAAGTCAGTTGAGTTTGCTAAAAAGAACGGACTTTATGTATCAGTTAATGGAGAAGATGCCTCAAGAGCTGATCAAGATTTCTTAATAGAGTTTATTCAAGCAGCAAAACAAGCTGGAGCAGATAGATTTAGATATTGTGATACTGTAGGAATTATGGAGCCTTTTAAAATTCAAAAAAGAATTAAAGAACTTTATGAGACTACTAAGTTTAATATAGAAATGCATACACATAATGATTTTGGTATGGCTACTGCAAATGCTATAGCAGGAATTGAAGGCGGAGCTACACATGTTGGAGTAACTGTTAATGGTCTTGGAGAAAGGGCAGGAAATGCTGCATTAGAAGAAGTAATTATGGCATTAATGATTGTATATGGATACAAGGGAGATATTGACACAACAATGCTTAAAGATCTTTCTCAATATGTATCTAGAGCATCTGGAAGGGAGTTACCAAAATGGAAAGCCATAGTTGGAAGTAATATGTTTGCACATGAATCTGGAATTCATGCTGATGGAGCTCTTAAGGACCCAACTAATTACGAAGCATTTGATCCAGCAATTGTAGGGTTAGAAAGACAAATAGTTATAGGAAAACATTCAGGACGTGCTGCAGTTGAAAATAAGTTTAGAGAATATGCAATAGAACTTACTAAAGATGAAGCAACAGGAATATTAGAATTAGTCAGATCAACATCTGTTAGATTAAAAAGATGTCTTTTTGATAAAGAAGTTGTTCAACTATATAAAGAATATAAAAGAATTAATAAGTTGTAAAATATGAACATCTACCTAAAAGTCATAAAATTAAACCATAAGCAATAATAGGGGGAATAAACATGGGAGATAATTTAGTTTATAAAATTTTAAAAAATCATATTGTTGAAGGAAATTTAAAAACAGGAGAACCAATTTCTATTAAAATTGATAAAACATTAACTCAAGATTCAACTGGAACAATGGCATATCTTCAATTAGAAGCAATGGGAATAGATAGAGTAAAAACTAAGAAGTCAGTAGCATTTATTGATCATAATATGCTTCAACAAGGATTTGAAAATGCAGATGATCATAAGTTTATTCAAACAGTAGCATCAAAATATGGAGTGTATTTTTCAAAGCCTGGAAATGGAATATGTCATCAAATATTTTTAGAAAGATTTGCAACGCCTGGAGATACATTAACAGGTTCAGATAGCCATACACCAACAGCTGGTGGTGTTGGAATGCTTGCAATGGGAGCTGGTGGATTAGATGTTGCTCTTGCAATGGGTGGTGGTGCATATAATATAAATACACCTAAGGTTGTAAAAGTTGAGCTTAAAGGAAAGCTAAATAAAATGGTGGCTGCAAAAGATGTGATTTTAGAAGTACTTAGAATATGTACTGTAAAAGGTGGCGTTGGAAAGGTATTTGAATATTGTGGAGAAGGAATTAAAAGTTTATCAGTGCCAGAAAGAGGTACAATAACTAATATGGGAGCTGAACTTGGTGCTACAACATCAATATTCCCTAGTGACGAAAGAACTTTAGAATTCTTTAAAGCACAAGATAGAGAAGAAGATTGGATTGAATTAAAAGCAGATGAAGATGCTATATATGATGAAGAAATAGTTATAAATTTAAGTGATTTAAAACCATTAACTGCAAAACCTCACAGCCCAGATAATGTTGTAACTGTTGAAGATGCAGGAAGAATTAAAGTTGATCAAGTGTTTATAGGAAGTTGTACTAATTCTTCTTATGAAGATTTAATGAAAGTTTCAAAAATATTAAAAGGAAATAAAGTACATGAAAATGTAAGTTTAGTTATTGGACCAGGATCTAGACAAGTTATGGAGATGATTGCTAGAAATGGAGGTTTAGCAGATATAATTAGTTCCGGAGCAAGAATACTTGAAAATTCTTGTGGACCATGCATTGGAATGGGTCAAGCACCAGGAACAAATGGAATATCATTAAGGACTGTAAATAGAAATTTCTATGGTAGAAGTGGAACATTATCAGGACAAATATATATTGTAAGTCCAGAAACAGCAGCAGTTTCAGCTATTAAAGGGTGTTTAACTGACCCAAGAGAAATGGACATTGATATAAAAGTTGATATGCCTGAAAAGTTTATTATAGATGATTCTATGATTTTAGAACCTGCTAAAAATAATGAAGAAGTTGAAGTAGTCAGAGGCCCAAATATAAAGCCATTTCCAATAAATAAAGCGCTTGGGGACAAAATAGATGGTAAAGTGTTAATAAAAGTGGAAGACAATATTACAACAGATCATATAATGCCATCTAATTCAAAACTATTACCATTTAGATCTAATATTCCTTATCTTTCAGAATTTTGTTTTAATACAGTAGATACAGAATTTCCTAAAAGAGCAAAAGAGTTTAATGGAGGATTTATAATCGCTGGAGAAAATTACGGACAAGGTTCAAGCAGAGAACATGCTGCATTAGCACCTTTATATTTAGGAGTAAAAGCAGTTATCGCTAAATCATTTGCTAGAATACATAAAGCAAATTTAATAAACAATGGAATAGTACCAATTGAATTTAAAGATTCTTCAGATTATGAAAAAATAAATTTAGTTGATAATTTATTAATAGAAAATATAAGTAATAACTTAAATACTGGAGTATTAAAAATTAAAAACTTAACTAAAAATAGTGAATTTGAAGTTTTAGTTAAATTAACATCAAAAGAAATAGATGTTATAAAAGCTGGTGGAAGATTAAATTATGTAAAGCTTAATTCATAGAAAAATTAATCTATATCAACACTTTATTCAAATATTACCTATATCAAAAGAAGACTTTCTTAAATAAAATAAAAAATTTAAGAAAGTCTTTTTATTTTAATACAAGTTTACATGGAAATATGATAAAATATGGATATACAATAAATTACAATAATTTAAATTATTTGAATTTTTATTTTAATACCTTTGAAATAATGATATTGAGAGTTAGGGGGTAAATATATGAATAACAAGTTTAAAAGTAATATTTTTGCCTATATTATACCAATTACTGTTATTGTTATGCTAATAGCGATTGGATTTTCTGTATGTATAATAGAAGTTAAAGAAGTAATAAGTAAAGGCAATAAATCTGTTATTGTAAAAGCATCAGAAAACAATTCTATGTTTATGAACTATAAGTTAAATGATAATATTCAGTATATGAAACATATATCGAGTATATTTAATGGATTAAACGATTTCAAAAAAGAAAACGTTATGGAGTTTTTAAATTTAGAAGAAAAAAAAGATTTTTTAACAACTGGAATTATAACTTCTGATGGTATTTTAAGTTGTACTGATGGTTCAATAAATGATATTAAGAACAAGGATTATTTTAAAAAATGGGAAAAAACTAATGAAGATATTATAACGATAGATACTGATTTAAAAAATGGGGAAAGAGTATTCATATATGTAACATCATTATTTCATCACGATAAAATTCAAGGTGCTTTATATGGAACATTATCATTTAAGGATATAGAAAAATTATTTATATCAAATTCTAAATTTTATCAACAGGTTGAAACATACATACTAGACAGGGAAGGAAATATATTAATAGGGTCTGGTGATTTATTCAATATATTAAAAGACAACAATATATTTTCATATCATGATTTAGATGATATAGAAATGTTAAAAGATGATTTAACTAATAGTAGAGATGGAGCTGTGTTTATTACATTAGATAAGAGTAAGTATATTTTGTCATATTCTAAAATAAGTGATTTAAAGGATTACTATGTTTTATCTTTAATAGATGCATCTAATATAAATGAAAAACAATATCATATTACATCTCTAATGACTATTTTAGCAAGTTTCGTTATATTAATATTTTTGGTACTTTTAATTTATGTAAATTCATATAGAAATAGAAAAGAAAAGTTAATTAAAGACATAGCATTTGTTGATAATATTACTGGTGGAAAGACTCTAACTAAATTTAAAATGGATATAAAGGAAGTATTAGTAGAAAATATGAATTCTTCATATGCACTGGTAGAATTTGATATAGTTAGATTTAAAATTATAAATGATATATGGGGATATAAAACAGGAAATTTTTTATTAAAACATATATCTGATATTTTGGAAAATAAATTATTGTATAAAGAAATGTTTTGTAGAGTACGGGATGATTTATTTATATTGTTATTAAAATATAAAGATAAAAGTGATATTATAGATAGAATTAATGCATTAGATAATAGTATGAGATTTTTTGATAATGGAACTAAAGAAGTTCCAAACTTCTCCCTTTCATATGGAGTATATGTTATAGACGGAACAGAAGAGGATATAAATAAGATGATTGATAATGTAGCTTTTACCAGAGAAACATCCAAGAGTGATTGCAATGAATTTATAGGATTTTATGATATAGGACTTCAAAGTAAATTAATAAAGCAAAAGCAAATAGAAGATGTTATGTATAGTGCATTAACCAATAGACAATTTGAATTGTACCTTCAACCTAAATATGATATAAAATTAGAAAGTTGTATTGGTGCAGAAGCACTTGTAAGATGGAACAATCCTGAAAAAGGATTAATAAATCCTATAGATTTTATACCTTTGTTTGAGAAAAATGGATTTATAGTTAATTTAGATATGTTTATTTTTGATGAGGTATGCTCAAAAATAAATAAATGGAAAGAAAACAATATTAAATTAATTCCTATTTCCGTTAATATATCAAGAATTAATTTAAAAAATGTAGATTATTTTATAAAGAATATAAGTGAGATATTTAATAAATATGATATAAATCCAAATTTAATAGAGATTGAAATTACAGAAAGTGCAATATTTAATCATTATGATAATATGTTGGAAGCATTGCTTAGATTAAAGGCAATGGGATTTAGTATATCATTAGATGATTTTGGTACAGGTCTTTCTTCACTTAATATCTTGAAAGATTTGCCTATTGATACAATAAAGCTTGATAGAGAATTCTTAAACAGTAAGGATAGTTCTAAAAAAGGTGAGATAGTAATAACAAATATTGTGAGAATGGTTAAAGAGTTAGATTTAAATGTAATCTGTGAAGGTGTAGAAACTTATGAACAAGCAGAATTTTTAAGTGAAGTGGGATGTAATAATGCCCAAGGATACTTATACGCAAGGCCTATGCCAGTAAAAGATTTTGAAGAAAAAGAATTAACATTAGGGTTAATGAAAGATGTTGTTTTAATAAAGCCTTGATATATATAAGAATAACTTAGCGTAATAAAATTTCATTTTGCTTATATATTAACACATATTAAAAATAGTTTCTTTTATTACAAGTAATATAATGAAGTGTTTTTAAAAAGCTACTAATATAAATATTAAATTATATATTTATATTAGTAGCTTTTCTATTTTTATGTTTTATAATTAATATTATATTTCCTATATATAAAATATGGAGATATAATAAATCTTAAATACGAACATAAGAATTTTTAAAGGAAGTGTATTATTTTGGATAAAAAAATAAGATTAGCAGGTATTGCTTATGAAAGTTTAGTAAATGGTCCAGGAATAAGAAGAGTGTTTTTCTCACAAGGATGTAATCATAATTGTAAGGGTTGTTTTAATCCAGATACTCATGATTTTAATGGTGGAGAAGAAAAGGATATAGATGAATTAATAGAAGATGTTTTATGTAATCCAATGATTAAAGGAATTACTTTTAGTGGAGGAGATCCATTTGAAAGAGCAGATGAATTTTCTTATATGGCAAAAATTTTTAAAGAAAACAATAAGAATATTTGGTGCTATACAGGATATAAATTTGAATATATAAATGATAATTTAGAAATCAATAAAGGCTGGAAGGACTTAATAAATAACATAGATGTATTAGTAGATGGAAAGTTTGAGGAAGATAAAAAAGAAGATAGATTGAAATTTAAAGGATCGTCTAATCAAAGAATAATAGACGTAAAGAAAAGTTTAAAATCGAACAAAGTAGTTATTTTTGATATTTAGCTTATAATAAAATATCAAAAATTAGTTATAATAAAACCTTAGAGTGAGATTTTAAATAAAAGGATGTGGTCATTAATTGATTTTAAATAGGGAATTTTATAAAAGAGATGCTTTGGAAGTAGCTAAAGGTTTATTGGGAAAAATTTTAGTAAGAGAAATAGATGGTGTTATTTTAAGGGGGAAAATAGTAGAAACTGAAGCGTATATTGGATCAATTGATAAAGCATCACATGCGTATAATGGAAAAAGAACTGAAAGAACAGAGCCGCTATTTAAAGAAGGTGGAATAGCGTATGTATATTTTATATATGGACTTTATCATTGCTTTAATGTAATAAGTGGAGAAAGTGATGATGGACAGGGAGTTTTAATTAGAGCATTAGAACCATTAGATAATTTTGATTATATTTCTTTAAAAAGGTTTAATAAAAAATTCGAAGAATTATCTACTGTTAAAAAGAGAGAATTAACTAATGGACCATCAAAATTATGCATGGCTTTTGGAATAGATAAAAAAGATAATTATAAAGTACTTTATGAAAAAGGTGATTTATATATAGAAGATAGCTGTGATAATCATGAAATTATTGAAACAACGAGGATTGGAATAGATTATGCCGAGGAAGCCATAGACTTTCCATGGAGATTTTATATAAAAGATAATAAATATGTATCTAAAAAATAATGATATGTTTTAAAAAGTAAATCATAAAATAAGAAAACTCTTCATTATATATAATGGAGAGTTTTCTTCGTAAATAAATAATTCATGTAGTATAACAACAAACATTATACTAGTTTAAGGGGACTAATGATTATTATGATATTGTGGATACATTTATATTATGGACAAGCAAAAAAATTTTATACATTTATAGATGAAAAATTAAAATTTTTTTTAAATCTTAAAAAATCTATAGAATATTAGATGGTGTGAGGTTTTAACAATATTAATTTTTAATATATGTAGGTCTGTTTAGTATTTTACTTTATTGATATGTATATGAAAGTATGGTATTGTATATTTGAGTAATCGATTAACTTAAGGAAAAAAGGGGATTAAGATGGCATCAACAATAAAAGATGTAGCAAGTTTATCTAAAGTATCTGTAGCTACAGTATCGAGAGTTTTGAATGATTTAGGAGGGTACTCTGAAGAAACAAAAAGTAGGGTTCTTAAAGTAGTTGATGAAATTGGTTATAAAAGAAATGCTATTGCAAGATCTTTATCAACTAATACAACAAGAACTATAGGAGTAATTTTACCAGATGTATCTACAAGCTTTGATGGCGAAATCATTCGTGGAATAGAGGATGTAGCACATGATAATAACTATAGCGTTATACTTTGTAATGCTGGTTCAAAAGGGGTTAGAACTTTAGAGTATTTAAGAATTTTAGAAGAAAGACAATTAGATGCTGTCATAATTGTAAGTATAAAAATAGAGGATGAATATCATAAGGCCTTAAAAAAAATCAATATTCCATATATACTTATATCTACAACATCACCTAAATATGATATGCCTCATATAAAAGTAGACGATTTATCAGCAGCTTATACTGCAACTAAGTATTTATTAGATAGAGGCCATAGGAAAATTGCTATGATAAGTGGGAATCAAGATGACACAATAGCAGGGTTACCTAGAGTACAAGGATATATAAAGGCACTTTCTGATTATGGAATAAATGTAGATGAAAGTTTAATTACATATGGGGATTTCTCTTATAAAAGTGGAATTGAATGTATGAATATTTTGTTGGAAAGAAAAAAGGAATTTACATCTATATTTGTAGCTAGTGATGATATGGCAGTTGGTGTTTTAAATGTTGCTTATAGGAAAAAAATTAGAGTACCTGATGATTTGTCAATTGTTGGATATGATAATACTAAGGTCGCTATAATGTCAATACCACCGTTAACAACATTATCACAACCATTATATGAAATGGGATGTAAGGCATTTAATGAAATCTTAAGTATGCTTAATGGAAATGATTCTAAGAAACAAATTATTATGAAGCATAATATTGCTGAAAGAGAAACTGTAAAATGGTTAAAATAAACCATTTTATTTTTGAAGGTTACGTAATCGGTTAACCTGATACATAAATTATTTATTTTAAATAAAAGGAGGAGTTTTTATGAAAACAAATTGGTGGAAAGAAAGTGTAGTATATCAAATTTATCCAAGAAGTTTTAAGGATAGCAATGGGGATGGAATTGGGGATATAAGAGGAATTATAGAAAAGTTAGATTATTTAAGAGAATTAGGTATAGATGTAATTTGGCTTTCACCTGTATACAAATCACCTAATGATGATAATGGATATGATATAAGTGATTATAAATATATAATGACTGAATTTGGTACTATGAATGACTTTGATGAGTTACTTAAATCAGCTCATGAAAAAGGAATTAAAATAATGATGGATTTAGTTGTAAATCATACATCAGATGAACATAAGTGGTTTGTAGAGAGTAGAAAATCAGAAAATAATAAATATAGAGATTATTATGTGTGGAAAAAAGGCAAAGATGGTCAACCACCAAATAATTGGACATCTTGCTTTAGTGGCTCAGCATGGCAATATGATGAAGAAACAGATATGTATTACTTACATTTATTCTCTAAGAAACAACCAGATTTAAATTGGGAAAACCCTGAATTAAGAAGCGATGTTTACTCAATGATGCAATGGTGGTTAGGTAAAGGAATAGATGGATTTAGAATGGATGTTATTAATTTTATTTCTAAAAATCAAGAATTTCCTGATGGTGTAAATGGAGACTTTAGTAAGTATTCAATGAATGGTCCAAGAATACATGAGTTTTTAGAAGAAATTAATGAAAAGGTTTTAAGAGGTAAAAATTTAATAACAGTTGGAGAAATGCCAGGTGTAAGTGTTGAAGAAGCTAAGTTATATACTGGAGAAGATAGAAATGAACTTAATATGGTGTTTCAATTTGAACACACAGATTTAGGTAATGGAAAGTATGGAAAATGGCATAAGAATTCATTTAAGCTAACAGATTTAAAGAAAATAATGACTAAATGGCAAAAAGGTTTAGAAAATGAGGGGTGGAACAGTTTATATTGGAACAATCATGATCAACCAAGAGTGGTTTCGAGATTCGGAAATGATAAAAAATATTGGAAAGAATCAGCGAAGATGTTAGCTACATGTCTTCATATGATGAAAGGGACTCCTTATATTTATCAAGGTGAAGAAATAGGTATGACTAATGTCACATTTAGGGATTTAAATGATTATAAAGATATAGAAATTATAAATGCATACAATGATTTAGTTGTTAAAAATGGAAGATCACATGATGAAATGATGGAAGGAATTCATGATAGAGGTAGAGACAATGCACGTACACCTATGCAATGGAATAGTAGTGTAAATGCAGGATTTACAACAGGTACTCCTTGGATTAAGGTTAATCCTAACTACAATGAAATAAATGCTGAAAGTCAGATAAATGATAAAGATTCTATTTTTAATTATTATAAAGAACTTATAAAAATAAGAAAAGATAATGAAATTATTGTTTATGGAAATTATGATTTAATTTTAGAGGATAGTGAAGAGATATATGCATATGTAAGAACATTAAATGAAGAACAGTTATTAGTAATATGTAATTTCTCTAGCAATACGTCAGAATTTAAATTACCTAATAATATAAATTCAAAATACAAAAAACTTCTTATAGCAAATTATGATGAATGTAAAGAAGAAACACTAGAGAATATAAGTTTAAGACCTTATGAATGTAGAGCATATCTTATTTAATAATTATATATCTTGTTTTGGGAACGATTCCTGAAACAAGATATATAGCCTATAAAGATTATAAATAATAGGAGGTGAATACTATTTTTCTATGAGTATTAAGTACTATAGGAAGATAGTTGGCATAATGAAGATTACAAAAATTCTTATTAGTTGCTTAACAATGTGCATTTTTTCTACATCACTTTTAACTGGTTGTAAGAGTAATAATGTTAAAAATAAAGATGGAAAACAACAAGTAGAAGTTTTTTTGAGCAAAGCAGAAGCAATAAACACATTTAAAAATTTTGAAGAAAAATTTGAAGAACAAAATCCAGATATAGATGTGGTTATTAGTTCACCAGCGCAACCTATGACGGTATTAAAGACAAGATTAGTAAAAAATGATGTTCCAGATATATTGACAATAGCAGGAGAAATGAATTATGGAGACTTTGTAGATGCAGGTATTTTAGAAGATTTATCTAATGAAAAAGATATTATAGATAGAATACAACCAGCTTATGTTAATGTTTTAAAGAGTTTAGAATTTGAATCAAATGATACTTTATGTGGAATACCTTATGCATGTAATGCTGGAGGAGTGGTTTATAATAAAGATATTTTTGAAAAATTAAAATTAAAAGTTCCAACTACATGGGATGAATTTATAGATACTGCTGAAAAGATAAAAGAAGCAGAAATTACACCATTTAACTTTACGCTAAAAGATGCATGGACTGCTATGCCAGCTTGGAATGCTATAACAGCTAATACTCAATCTGAAGATTTTTTTATTGAACGTAGAAAAAATGAAGTTACATTTAGAGATGAATATAAACCAATAGCTGAAAAGATGCAAAAGTTAATGGACTATGGTCACAATGATAATTTTGGAATCGGATACAATGATGGAAATGTATCTTTTGCTCAAGGAAATGCAGCAATGATGATACAAGGAAATTGGGTTATTCCAGAAATATTAAAGATAAATCCAAATATTAATTTAGGAATGTTTGTATTGCCAACAAATAATGATGCAAGCAAAAACAGTATTGTTTCAGGTATTGATTTACTATTTGCAGTGCCAAAAGAGTCAAAGAATAAAGAAGCAGCAATTAAATTTTTAGATTTTATGACTAAGAGTGAAAACGTGGAACAATATGCTAAAGAACAGTTTGCAATTCCAGCAATTAAAGATATGTATCAAAAAGATAAAACTGTAGAAGATTTGAATCCATATTTTAAAAATGGAATGGTTTTAGATTTTCCAGATCACCATTATCCAGCATCAATGCAAGTTGGAGATTTAGCTCAAGCTTATTTATTTGATAAGGATATAGACAAGCTTTTGAATAGTCTAGATGACAGATGGAATAGATCACAGCAATAAAATAAGTTATAGGGGTGAACGAGCATGAAAGAAAAAAGAAGAGTATTCTTATTAATGTCAATACCAGCAGTAATTCTATTTTTTATTTTTCATACATTGCCTTTACTAAAAGGTATATCTTATAGTTTTACAAACTGGAGAGGATTCGGAACTTTTAAATTTGTGGGCATAAAAAATTATATAAGTATATTCTCAGATGAAAGAATAATTAATTCATATATGTTTACATTTAAATTCGCTTTACTTTCAACAATTATAGTAAATGTAATAAGCTTAATTTTAGCAGTAGGATTAAATTCTAAAATAAAGTTCAAAAGTACTTTAAGAGGTATTTATTTTATTCCTAATATTTTAGGTGGATTAATAGTCGGTTATATATTCAATTATATATTTACATTTATATTAACAGGTGCTGGTCAAGCTATAGGAAGCGAAATTTTAAGTAAAAGTATACTTGGAAATCCTAATTTGGCATGGCTTGGTGTTGTTATAGTAGCATCTTGGCAAGCTATTGCATTTAACACAATAATATATATTTCTGGACTTCAAACTATTTCAGAAGATGTATATGAAGCAAGTGCAATTGATGGTGCAAATAAATGGATACAATTTAAAAAGATAACGTTTCCTTTACTAGCACCATTTTTCACTATAAATATGGTGCTTGCAATGAAAAATTTCTTAAATGTATTCGATCAAATTATATCACTTACCGGTGGTGGTCCTTCAGGATCAACAGAATCTATAGCTGTATTAATATACAAAGCAGGTTTTGACGGCAGTCAATTTGGATATCAATCAGCAAATTCAGTTATCTATTTTATAGTAGTTGTTGTAATATCATTATTGCAACTAAGAATCCTTGAAAGAAGGGAGATGCAATTATAATGTTTGCAGTAGCTAATAAATCAAGAAAAAACAAAGCATACAAAATAAATAAAGATGAAAAGACAAATTGGTTTGTAACAATACTAATGATTTTAGGAACTATAACTGTACTTTTTCCATTATTAATAACAGTACTTATAGCTTTAAAATCACCACAAGATATGATGAATGGAATCTTTTCATTACCAAAAGTTTTTCATTTTGAGAACTTTACTAAAGCTATAGAAATGACTAATTTCTTTAATGCATTAAAAAATAGTTTAACTATTACAATAACAACAGTTATATTAACACTTATAACTAACTCAATGGTTGGTTATGCAATAGCTAGAAATATGAATAAAAAAACATATAAAGCAATGTATTATTACTTTTTAAGTGCTATGTTTGTACCATTTCCAATTATAATGCTTCCACTTGTAAAACAAGTTAGTGTTTGGAGTATGGATAATGTAATGGGATTAATACTTCTATATACAGTGTACGGATTGTCTTCTAATGTATTTTTATATGTAGGTTTTTTAAAATCTATACCAGTAGAATTAGAAGAAGCAGCATTAATTGATGGAGCAAGTACTTGGCAAGTTTTTTATAAGATAATATTTCCAATGTTAAAACCAATACATGCAACAGTAGCTATTTTAACAGCATTATGGTGTTGGAACGATGTTATGTTACCACTTGTAATACTAAGTAATCCTGATTTTGCAACTATTCCATTAGTTCAATTTATATTTCAATCACAATTTGGAACAGATTATAACTTAGCATTTGCGTCATACTTATTAGCATTAATACCTATATTATTATTCTACTTAATAGCACAAAAAGGTATTATTGATGGAGTTACTAAAGGTGCTATAAAATAATTAATAAATATATTAATTTATTCCTTGATTTAGCATTAATATTTAACAATTTTAAAATTATAGGCAGATTTAAAATTTTATAATTTCTTGTATGAAAAACAAAAACTATATTTAGCAAAATAATGCTTAATATAGTTTTTGTCTTTATAATATATTAATTTATTTTTCTTTACTATCTTTAGTTTTTTTATCTACACCACATGAAACCCATGGATAATCTGGATTACTTGAATCACATGGTTTTGATGGATCAACTTTAGCCTTTTCTTCTTCAAAAGCTACTTCAAACTTATCTGTACAATTACATTCATTTTTTTTGTTTAAATTTTCTTTATTACTCATATTAATTATCTCCTATCCTCTTATATTCTATGTTTTTAGTATAATACTAAAATTATTAAATGGCAATAATTATTAAAGAATAATAATTATTAAATAATAAATAATTATTGTAAATATAATAATTATTATTTAATATAATTTGTATTTGTAAAGTTAATTATGTATTATCTATAATTAATAATTTTAACAGATCTTTTTGTGCAACATATTTATCAGTTATATTTCTAATTGAAAATAAGTTGTTTAAAGAGTTTTTTTGATTGAGAGCAAAGATTAATAGATACTTTTTTGTAACATATTTAATAGTTATATGATATAACATATAGTTTGGCATATTAAAAGGGAGATTATAATTTGAATAATAAATATAACAATTTAAATAGAAAAAGTATAAAAAATAGAAGACAATTATTAATGAAAAGAAAGAAACATAGACGTATTACTATAATTGCAATTATAGTAATTATAATTGTAATATTTGGTGTTTTGAAATTAAATAATAAGAATAATCTACAAATGAGTTCAGAAAGTAAAACAAGTTTTAACAATAATTCAGATAACAATAAAGAAGTATTGATATCTGTAATTGGAGATTTAACACTAGGAACAGATGAAAAAATTGGATATTCAAATAGTTTGCCAGAAGCATTTGATAATAATAATAAAGATTATTTGTATTTCATGAAAAATGTGGTTAATTTATTTAAAAATGATGATTATACTATAGGAAATTTAGAAACTACTTTTACTGATTCAAAAATCAAAGCATTAAAAAGAGGAGGGACATCTTTTAATTTTAAAGGTAAAAAGAATTATGCTAACATTCTTAAGTATTCTTCGATAGATGGTGTTACTATTTCTAATAATCACATTTATGATTATGGTGTCGATGGAATGAAAGATACTGTTAGTGCACTTGAAGATGCAGGAGTTGATATTTGTGGAGAAGAATATAAAATAGTCAAGGATATAAAAGGGATAAAGTTTGGTTTTTTGGGCTATATGGGATGGAATATATCAGATAAACTAAAAAATAAAATTTATAATGATATAAGAGACCTAAAAAATCAAGGGGTTGAAGTTATTATACCTTATTTTCATTGGGGATCCGAAAGTGAACATGAAGCAAGTAAAAATCAAGTAGAATTAGCTAGATTTTCAATAGACAGTGGGGCTGATGCAGTGATTGGTTCGCATCCCCATGTAATTCAAACCATTGAAAATTATAAAGGTAAACTAATTGCTTATTCTATGGGGAATTTTTGTTTTGGAGGAAATTTTAATCCGGAAGATAAAAGAACGTTTATTTTACAAATAAAAATTAATTTAAAAAATAAAAAATTAAATAATATGGAATATAAAATTATCCCCACTATGATATCTTCTAGAGATGATAAAAATGATTATGTTCCAACTATTGCAAAAAGTAGTAAGGAAGAAATACTAGAACTTTTAAATGAACTTTCTCCAACATTAAATAATAAAATAATAGATGGATTTTTTACTATAGATAATTAATAAAAAAGCATTTGAGAAGTTAATCTCAAATGCCTTTTCTATTAAAATTCTAAAATTCAGAAGTTCCAGGAGTTCTAGGGAATGGTATTACATCTCTGATATTTGTCATACCAGTGATGTACATGATTAATCTTTCAAATCCTAAACCAAATCCAGCATGTTTAGTTTCTCCATATTTTCTTAATTCTAAGTACCACCAATAATCTTCTTTCTTAAGACCTAATTCAGCCATTCTAGCTTCTAAAACATCAAGTCTTTCTTCTCTTTGGCTACCACCAATGATTTCTCCGATACCTGGTACTAAAAGATCAGTTGCAGCAACAGTTTTATTATCTTCATTCATTCTCATATAGAATGCTTTAATTTCTTTAGGATAATCTGTTACAAATAGTGGCTTTTTAAAGTGTTCTTCTGTAAGATATCTTTCGTGTTCAGTTTGTAAATCGATACCCCAAGATACATCATAATCAAATTCTTTATCACATTTTTCTAAGATTTCAACAGCTTCTGTGTATGTAACTTTAGCAAAGTCTGATGAAACAACATGATTTAATCTTTCTAGTAATCCTTTATCAACAAATGAATTGAAGAATTGTAATTCTTCTGGACATTCATCCATAACATATTTTATAACGTATTTAAGCATTGCTTCTGCAAGTTCCATATCATCTTGTAAATCAGCAAAGGCTATTTCAGGTTCTATCATCCAGAATTCAGCTGCATGTCTTGTAGTGTTAGAGTTTTCAGCTCTGAATGTAGGTCCAAATGTATATATATTTCTAAATGCTAATGCGAAACATTCAGCATTTAATTGACCAGAAACAGTAAGGTTAGTTTCTTTACCAAAGAAGTCTTTAGTATAATCAATATCTCCTTCTTTAGTTAATTCTGGAGCTTTAGGATCAAGAGTAGTTACTCTAAACATTTCTCCAGCACCTTCACAATCACTACCTGTGATTATTGGAGTATGAGTATATACAAAACCTTGTTCTTGGAAGAATTTATGTATTGCAAAGGCAGCAACTGAACGTACTCTAAATGTTGCTGAGAATGCGTTACTTCTTGGTCTTAAATGTGCAATTGATCTTAAGTATTCAAAAGTATGTCTTTTCTTTTGAAGTGGGTAATCAGAATTTGACATTCCTTCAATAACTATTTCTTTAGCTTGAATTTCAAATGGTTGTTTAGCATCTGGTGTAGCAACTAATGTACCAACAACTGAGATTGAAGAGCTTATTGGTAATTTTGAAATTTCTTTAAAATTACCTAATTTGTCATCAAAAACTACTTGGATATTTTTAAAGAAAGAACCATCATTTATTTCAATGAAACCAAAAGCATTAGATGCTCTTAAAGTTCTTATCCAACCTGATATCATTACTTCCTTTGAAAGAAATTGATCAGTTTCTCTATAAATTTTCTTAATTAAAACTGTATTTTTCATTTACATGACCTCCATAATTTAATTCATTATATATTTAATTTATCTATATGATTAACATATAATAATGGGTTAATATTTATTTTATAAAATATAAAAAAGTATAAAAAAAACTCCCGTCCCATATGGGACGAAAGTGTTAATTCGTGGTACCACCCAATTTGTCATACAATATAAAATTATATAACTTCTCTTAGATTGTTAACGAGGTTGCCCCCGTCTAAGCCTACTAATTATTAAAAACTTTCGGTTAGAAACTCAGAGATGTTCTTCGGAATAGACTTCGTATAAGGCTCACACTATCCCTTACTCGCTAAGACTACATTCTAAACGTACTCTTCTCATCAAAGTAATTACCATATTACATTGTGTATAATTTTACAGTATTTCTTTTACAAATGCAACAGAGTTATTCTAAACCTTTTTCAAAACTTTTAATTAATTTTGAAGGAAAGTTTAATAAAGTCATATCTTTTACGATTCTTGGATACTCGTATTCCAATTCTTTTATCTGAGCTTTTACTCCACTAAGTTCATTTATATCCAATAGACAATAAGTAAGATTAGGTCTGCCTATTTTAGGCTTTCCAATACTACCGCAATTTATATACATTTTTTCATCAAAATTTTTAATAGAAGGAATATGGGTATGAGCACAAACCAAAATATCTTCTGCCATGTTTTCTATTATATTTTTAGTATCGTCAGCGTCTTCAAATAAATATTGATTAAGTATGCTTGGACTACCATGAACAAATATAATTTTTTTGTCTTGAATGTTAAGACTAATAGATGATGGTAAATTACTTAAAAAATATCTATTTTGTGCTCTAAGTTCATTGTATGTCCAAGGAAGAGAAAAGCTATTTATTTCAGTTTCTCTTATAAAAGTATAATCGTTATCTATTACAGATTTATCATAGTTTCCTTGAATACAAAGAATATTTCTCCTTTTGATCATTGCTATAACTTCATTTGGATGTGGACCGTATCCAACTAAATCACCTAAACAAATTATTGAATCAACCTTTTCATTATCTATATCTTGTAATGCTCTAATAAGTGAATAAATATTTCCGTGTATATCTGAAATTATTGCTATTTTCATAACTAACTCCCCTTATGTCTAAATATAAAATTGTTAAATATATTATATCATTATAATATTATTTTTTGATGTAAAGTTATATAATAAATTTTATAGAATATTTTAACTTATGGTGTACAAATAATATATTAAGAAGTCTATGTTTTATATATTGGATCATATTGAATTAGATGTAATTTTAATTAATCTCATATATAAGCAGTACTAAAACATAAATTAAAAATAGAAACAAAATTTATTAAAATAATTACTAAATTAAGGGGTTGATTTTATGAAAACTAATAGAGTTTTTAACGTAATAAAAGAAATGGAATCGCAAGGACTTTCACAAATAATAGTTACATCACCAGCATCAATTTATTATCTTGTAGGTAAAAGAATTTCACCAGGAGAAAGAATGGTTGCACTTTACATAAATTCTTCTGGAAATCACAAATTTATAGTTAATAAACTTTTTCCAATAGAAGAGAATTTAGGTGTAGATATTATTTGGTATACAGATAGTGACGATGCAGTTGAAGTATTAAGCAAAGTTTTAGAAAAGGATAAAGTTTTAGGTATAGACAAAGATTGGAGTGCTAAATTTTTAATAAGATTAATGGAGCTTAACGTAGCAAAAGGTTTTGTAAATTCATCTCCAATAATTGATAGTTTAAGAATGATTAAAGACTCAGAAGAGATTGAACTTATGAAAAAATCATCACAAATAAATGATAGGGTTATGTTAAAACTTCAATCACAACTTAAAGAAGGCATGACAGAAAAATATTATCAAAGATTACTTGCTGAAATATATGAAGAAGAAGGTGCTAGTGGGTTTTCATTTACACCAATAGTAGCATTTGATACTAATGGTGCAGATCCTCATAGTGAATGTGGAAGTACGAAGTTAAAGAAAGGTGACACTATAGTTTTAGATATAGGAGGAATATATAATTATTATTGTTCTGACATGACTAGAACGGTATTCTTTGGAGAAGAACCTAATGACCATAAAAAAGAAATATATGAAATAGTTAAACAAGCGAACTTAAATGGTATTAAAAAAGTAAAGGATGGAGTTAAATTCTCAGAAATAGATTCTGCTGCAAGAAGCTATATAGATGATAAAGGATATGGTGAATTTTTTACTCATAGAACAGGTCACAGTATAGGTTTAGAAACTCATGATAAAGGTGATGTAAGTTCAATAAATCATGAAGAGGTTAAAGCTGGAATGATATTCTCTATTGAACCTGGAATATATCTAAAAAATGATATAGGAGTTAGAATAGAAGATTTAGTATTAGTTACTAAAGATGGTGCAGAGATACTAAATTCAGTAACAAAAGAACTTACAGTGATTTAAAGTACTAATTAAAAAAATGATTGAAGCATTTACTATACTTCAATCATTTTTTTGCTGTTTATTTATAATATTATTATTTTCCTTGATTAAGGTATTTTTCACCAACTATGACAACATCTCCAGCACCTACTGTAAGAAGTAAGTCATTAGGTTTAGCAGAATTTTTTAAATATTCTAATGCTTCATCATGAGAATGAACATTTGTGCATTTAACGCCTTTGGCTCTTAATGCTACGCCTAAATCGTTTGAAGAAACTAATCCAGTATCTTTTTCACGAGCAGCATAAATATCCATTAAAACAACTTCATCAGCATCAAAAAATGCATCTGTGAATTCATCGAATAGTGTTTTAGTTCTTGTATAAGTATGTGGTTGGAATACACAGAAGGTTTTATTATGAGGAATTTTTTTTGATGTATTTAAAGTTGCCTTTATTTCTACTGGATGATGAGCATAATCATCTATAACAGTAACACCATTTACTTCTCCCTTATATTCAAATCTCTTATGTGCCCCCTTACATTCTGATAATCCACATATTATATCATCATAATTAACATCAAATATAAGTGATACACAAATTGAAGAAAGTGCATTTAATATATTGTGTTCTCCAGGATTACTTAAAGTTAAATCAAATAATTTATCATTATGTTTATAAACATCAAAAGAAGCACAGCCCTTTTCATTGAATGTTATATTTCTAGCAGTTACATCAGCGTTTTTAAATCCATAACTTAAAGTATTACATTTAGCTTTAGATAAAATTTCTTTTACTCTAGAGTCACCAACATAGCCTATTAAATAACCATCATTAGGAATTAAATCTGCAAATTGTCCAAATGTTTCAGTAATTTCATCTATATCTTTATAGTAGTCTAAGTGATCAGCATCTATATTTAAAATTACTCCAACATAAGGGAAGAAACTTAAAAATGAACGTTTATATTCACAAGCTTCTGTTATAAAGTAATCACTACTACCTATTCTGAAATTACCACCAATAATATCTAATTCACCACCAACAAGTATAGTTGGATCTAAATTAGCTTTTAAAGTTATATTAGATAGCATAGAAGTACAAGTTGTTTTTCCATGTGCACCAGAGATAGCAACATTATATTTATGCCCCTTCATGATATTTCCTAAAAATTCTGCTCTATTCATTAACTCTATATTATTTTCTTTAGCATAAATAAGTTCAGGATTATTTTCAGGTATAGCAGCTGTATAAACTACTAAATCAACATCTTTTATGTTTTTTTCACTGTGACCTATGTAAATATCAGCTCCAGAAAGTCTTAGTTTTTTTAGTATTTCTGATTCTTTAAAATCTGAACCTGAAACTTTATAGCCACTATTTAATAAAACTGCAGCAAGACCACTCATACTGATTCCACCGATACCAATAAAGTGAACTTTCTTATCTCTATCTTTTATAAAATCGAAAGACAAAATATCAACTCCTCTATATTTAATTATATCCTAAACAATACTAGTAAATTACTTTATAACGATATTTGGATACTTATTTATAATTATATACATTTTTCCATAAATCAAATACAAAAAAAACAATTACTCAAATATTCTATGCTATTTTTTCAAATATGTGAAGAATTTTTGTGATTAAGAACTTTTATATTTAAAAAACATTGATATTAAGTAAAATTTAGAATAAAATATGAATGTTAAGTATAATTAATTTAAAGATAATTCGTGAATAATTGATGTGGGTGGTTTTTATGGAAAAATTAAACAGAAACAACCGAGTGGTTGCTATAACAAAAATTTTAATAGAAAATTCAAATAAAATAATAGGTTTAAACAGATTTTCAGAGTTATTAAATGCAGCAAAATCAACTATAAGTGAAGATATAGTTATAGTTAGGGAACTTCTAGAAAAACTTAATATGGGAAGAATAGAAACAATTGCTGGAGTTGCAGGTGGTATCAAATATATTCCAATGATAGGAGATGATGTAGCTAGAGATTTTGCATTGAAACTATGTGATCAATTAAAAGATGATGGAAGAGTAATACCAGGTAACATAATATATATGACTGATGTGATGTATAATCCAGAAATTATCAGTACTGCAGGTGTGATGTTATCATCGTGTTTTCAAGATAAAAATGTAGATTATGTTATAACTGTTGAAACAAAAGGAATTCCTTTAGCTTATGAAGTAGCTAGGAATCTAGGGGTACAATTAGTAATAGCTAGAAGAGATAGTCAATTTACAGAAGGAACTACTGTTAGTATAAACTATGTATCTGGAAGTAGTGGAAGATTACAACAAATGTCTCTTTCTAAAAAATCTATGAAACCTAAAAGTAGATGTATATTTATTGATGATTTTATGAAAGCTGGAGGAACAGCTCTTGGAATTAAAGATTTATTAACAGAATTTGAAAGTGAACTAGTAGGAATCGGTGTGCTAGTAGATAATAAAGAGATTAATAAAAAGTTAGTTGATGAGTATGTTTCAATAGTGGAATTAAAAGATGTTGATAAAGAATCAATATTAGACATTCAACCTTCAAAAAGATTTTCATAATAATTCGTATAAATAAAACAAATTTTCTAATATTTAGATGATATTAGAAGGGATTTAAAGATTTTCGGAGAACTTACTTAAGTATAAGTATTTTTAAATGCAACTTGGAGGTGTACGAAAATGCAAATCACAGATGTGAGAATTAGAAAGATTTCTTCAGAAGGAAAAATGAAGGCAATAGTTTCTGTAACTTTTGATAACGAATTCGTAGTACATGATATTAAAGTTATTGAAGGTCAAAATGGGTTATTTATAGCTATGCCTAGTAGAAAAACTCCAACTGGAGAATTTAAAGACATCGCTCATCCAATAGTTATGGATTCAAGGGAAAAGATACAAAACGAAATTCTAAGCGCTTATGCAAAAGCTATTGAAGAACAAGACGTAGAAGAAGAATAGTTTAATAATTGAGAAAAAATGAGAGGAAGATAAATACTTCCTTTTATTTTTTGTACAAATTTAAGATGCATTATATAAAACTTGAAATAAAAATTCGTTTCAAATATAATTAATTAGTATGAATTTAAAGCATATTATTAGCATATTTTGTTAAGAATATGCTTGTAAATGAGGTGGGATAACAATGTATAAATGTGCCTTAGTTTTAGCTGCGGGACAAGGAAAAAGAATAAAATCAGATTTACCTAAAGTTTTACATAAAGTATGTGGAAAAGAAATGGTTAATCATGTTATAGATACGATAAGAAAAGCTGGAATACAAGATGCCAATATAATCATAGGAAAAGGAGCAGAACTTGTTAAAGAAAGAACAGAAGAAAAGAAAGTGACTTATTCACTTCAATCTGAACAATTAGGAACAGGTCATGCTGTACAATGTGCATCTGAATTTTTAAAAGGTAAAAAGGGAACAGTTGCAGTTTTTGCTGGAGATACTCCTTTAATTAAGGAATCTACTATTAAAAATTTATTTAATACTCATATTGAAGCAAAAAATGCAGCTACAATATTAACTGCGATTGTTGATGATCCAACAGGTTATGGAAGAATAATAAGAAGCGGCAATGAAGTATTAAAAATTGTGGAACATAAAGACTGTAATGAAGAAGAACTAAAAGTTAATGAAATGAATTCTGCTATATATTGCTTTGATGTAAAATTATTATATGAATCATTAAGCAAACTAAGTAATAACAACGAACAAGGTGAATATTATCTTACAGATGTTATAGAAATATTAAAATCAGCAGGACATAATATAGGAGCAGTTGTAACTGATTTTGAGGAAACTATAGGGGTTAACTCTAGAGCTCAATTAGCTCAAGCTGAAGAAATACTTAAAGATAGAATAAACCTAAAACACATGGAAAATGGGGTTACATTGATAGATCCTAAAACAACATATATAGGTATTGATGTAGAAATAGGAAAAGATACTATAATATATCCTAATAATATTTTTGAGGGCAATACTATTATAGGAGAACGATGTACAATATATCAAAATTCAAGAATAAAGGATAGCATTATAAAAGATGAAGTAGATATTCAATCTTCTGTAATTTTAGACAGCAGTATTGGCAATAATACAACTGTTGGTCCATTTGCATATATAAGACCTGAAAGTAAGATTGGAGAAAAAGCAAGAATAGGTGATTTTGTAGAAATAAAGAAATCTATTATTGGAGATGGAACAAAAGTATCTCATTTAACTTACATAGGTGATGCAGAAGTGGGAAAAGAATGTAATTTTGGCTGTGGTACAGTAGTTGTAAATTATGATGGAAAGAAAAAATATAAAACTATTATTGGAAATCATAGCTTTATAGGATGTAATACAAACCTAGTTTCACCGGTAGAAGTAGGGGATAATACCTACATAGCAGCTGGTTCAACTATTACATCAGAAGTACAAGAAGGTGATCTTGCAGTAGCAAGAGCTAAACAAAGAAATATTAAGGGTTGGGTAGATAAAAAAGGATTAAAAAAATAATTTTAATTATAAATTAGCCAAAATTTTAAGGAGGTCTTCTTATATTATGATAAGCCACGAAAGAAATATAAAAGTTTTTACTGGAAATTCAAACTGTAAATTAGCACAAGATATAGCAGATATATTGGGTGTGCCAGTAGGAAAATCAAAGGTATCAACTTTTAGTGATGGAGAAATATCTGTCGATATCAATGAAACTGTAAGAGGTACTGATGTATTTATTGTACAATCAACATGTTCTCCTGTTAATAATAATTTAATGGAATTATTAATAATGATAGATGCTTTTAAAAGAGCATCAGCAGGTAGAATAACAGCAGTTATTCCTTACTATGGATATGCAAGACAAGACAGAAAAGCGAAAGCTAGAGATCCAATTACAGCAAAACTAGTTGCTGATTTAGTAACAGCAGCAGGAGCACATAGAGTTTTGACTATGGATTTACATGCATCGCAAATTCAAGGGTATTTCAATATACCAGTTGATCATTTATTAGGAGCACCTATATTAGCTAAGCACTTTATATCAAAAGGTTTAGCAGAACAAGATGATGTGGTTGTAGTATCACCAGACCTAGGAAGTGTAACAAGAGCAAGAAAATTCGCAGATAATCTTCATGCTCCAATAGCCATTATAGATAAAAGAAGACCTAAAGCCAATGTTTCAGAAATTATGAATATTATTGGTGAAGTTGAAGGAAAAAGATGTATATTAATTGATGATATGATAGATACAGCAGGAACAATATCAAATGCAGCTAATGCTCTTAAAGAATTAGGTGCTAAAAATGTTTATGCATGCTGTACGCACGGAGTGTTATCAGGACCAGCATGTGAAAGATTAGATAAATCTGCAATTGAAGAACTAGTATTATTAAATACTATTCCAGTAGATGTAGAAATGGAAAATATGAAAATTACTGCTCTTTCTGTTGCTCCATTATTTGCGGAAGCTATTAAAAGAATATACGATGATGAACCAATAAGTAAATTATTTGAAGTATAATCTTGTATACATATAATAAAACCTCCTATGAGTATATCATGGGAGGTTTATTAACATGTTAAACAGGATTTCATATTGTTTGTAAGTAATCTAAAAAGGAGTAATTTTTTTATGGATAAATCTTTTGGAAAGGTTTTAATTATAAATAACGATATATATAGCAATGATTTAATGGATGATTATTTAAGATTATCAGGTTATAAAACTAAAATAGTGCTAGATGGAAATGATGCTAAAAGTGTATTTTTGAAATATGTCCCTAATATAATTTTGTTAGATTTACTTACAAAAAATCTTAATGGTATGGATTTTTTAAAATGGATAAGAAAACAAAGTAACATTCCTATTATAGTAGTTACAAGTAATAATTGTCTTTTTGATAAGGTTTTAGCATTTGATATAGGTGCGGATGATTATATTTTAAAGCCATTTAAAGCAGAAGAACTACTTGCTAGAATGAAAGCTATTATGAGAAGATGTAGCATAGAAAGTAATAAGACAAATATAATATCTATATCTGATTTATCAGTAAATTTAAGTAATTATGAAGTTCTTTTTAAAGGAAATATAATCAATTTACCACCAAAGGAATTTGAATTATTAGTTTTTCTTATAAATAATCCTAATAAGGTTTTTACAAGAAAAGAGCTATTAGATGAAATATGGGGAAATGATTATAAGAGTGATTGTAGAACTATAGATGTTCATATTAAAAGATTAAGAGAGAAGTTTGAACCAAACGAAAATTATAAAATAATTACACTTTGGAGAAAAGGCTATAAATTTCAAATAAAATAATAATATATAAAATATATTATTGTTTAGTATAATAGAAGATAAATTAGTATAATTAAAAGATATGCAAAGGAGAAAAATATGTTTTTAATAGTTGGACTTGGAAACCCGGGAAGTAAATATGATAATACAAGACATAATATTGGATTTGAAGTTATTGATAACATTTCAAATGAGTATAATATTGATATAAATAGGCAAAAATTTAGAGGTGTATATGGTGAAGGATTTATAGCTAATAATAAGGTTATTTTATTGAAACCAACCACATATATGAATTTAAGTGGGGACAGCGTAAGAGAAGTAGCTAATTTTTATAAAATAAGTAATGAAAATATTGTAGTAATATATGATGATATAAGTTTAGATATAGGAAGACTAAGAATAAGAGAAAAAGGCAGTGCAGGAGGCCATAATGGTATAAAGAGCATAATAGCAAATTTATCAACGGATGTTTTCCCAAGGATTAAAGTGGGTGTTGGACAACCTAATATTGATTTAGTTAATTATGTTTTAGGAAAATTCTCAAAAGAAGAAAAAGAAGTATTAAAAGAAAGTATTGAAGTAGCAACAAATTCAGTTGAAGAAATAATAAAACAAGATGTAAATTCAGCTATGAACAAATTTAATGGATTCAAGGCTAATAAAAGTATTTAAGGATGGTGTATAAGATGAGATTAAAAGGGTTATTAGAGCCCTTAGAAACTGGTATTGAGTTACAAAAAATATTAAAATCTATTAATGAAAAAACTTATCCAGTAGGTATATATGGGTTATCAGATTCAGGAAGATCTTATATGATAGATGGAATATTTGAAAATATTGAAAAATCTATTGTTATTGTTACTCAAAGTGATATGGAAGCTAAGAATCTTTATGAAGACCTAATTTTATATACTAATGAAGTATATTATTTTCCAGTAAAAGAAACGGTTTTTTATAATATAGATGCTATATCAGGTGATTTAAGATGGGCAAGATTAAATGTAATAAATGAGATATTAAATAATAAAAATAAAAAGATAGTAATAACGTCTGTAGATTGTTTTATGGCAACTTATGCTCCGCATAAATTATTTGTTAAATATAGTATGACTATAAAACAAGGTGCTGAGATTAATTTTAATGAAATGTCTTCAAAATTAATTGAAAGTGGGTATGAAAGAGTAGAAATAGTTGAATCAAAGGGTCAATTTTCTATAAGAGGAGGAATATTAGATATATTCCCAACATGTTCAACTTATCCTTATAGAGTTGAACTTTTTGGAGATGAGGTAGAATCTATTAGAACTTTTAATTCTGAATCTCAAAGAAGTATAGATAAAGTTAAATCTTTTAAAGTGTTTCCTGCAAAAGAGATAATAGTATCTCAAGAATCAATGACTAAAGCAAAAGAATCAATTTTAAATGAATTTAAGGAAATTTCTTTAGATAATAAGGAAAAAGAAAGAATAGAGAAATTAGAAAAAGTAGTTAAATCTAATATAGAGTCACTCGAAGAAAATTTAACATTTGAAACTATAGATAGTTATTTACCTTATTTTTATGAAGAAGTAGAAAGTTTTTTTGATTATTTTAAAAATTATTTATTTATAATGAATGATGTTAAACGATGTAAAGGTAAACTAGAATCATCTTATTTAGAGTTTGCCGAAAACTTCACTTCATTTCTTGAAAGAGGAGATATACTTCCAGGTCAAGAAAAGTTATTAATTAAAGAACATGATACATTAGATAAATTTGAGGAATCAAATATACTTTTCTTTGAAACTTTAAATAATACAGAAAAATTTTTAAGACCTTTCACAAGTATAGAGTTAAAGCAAACAACGTTAAGCAATTATCAAGGTCAATTAGATATACTAATAGAAGACATCTTAGACAAAAAATCAAAGGGATATAAAACAGTAATATTATCTGGTACTAAAGTCAGAGGAGAAAGACTTGTAGACACCTTAAGAGATAGAGGAGTTGAAAGTTCTTATAAAGACAATATAGAGGAAATACAATTTGGAGAAGTTATAATAACTTGTGGTAACCAATTAAAGGGATTTGAATATCCAGAATACAAAGTGTGTGTTATATCAGATAAAGAAGTATTTGGTGAAGCAAAGAGAAAGCTAAAGCAAAAGAGTAAAAAGAAAAAGGGTATATCTAAAATAAAAAGCTTTAATGAATTGAAGCCAGGAGATTATGTAGTTCATGTAAATCATGGAATAGGAGTTTATAAGGGAATCAAACAGATAGATGTATCTGGTCATAAGAGAGACTATCTAGATATTGTATATGACAAAGGTGATAAACTATATGTTCCAGTAGAACAACTTGATTTAATTCAAAAATACATTGGTAGTGAGGGTAAATCTCCTAAAGTTACGAAACTTGGTGGAGCTGAATGGCAAAAGGCTAAGGCAAAAGTTAGAAAATCGATTAATGATATTGCAGAAGATTTAGTGAAGTTATATGCTACTAGATCTACAATAAAAGGTCATAAATTTAGTAAAGATACTCAATGGCAAAGACAATTTGAAGATGAATTTCCATTTGAAGAAACACCAGATCAATTAACTTCACTAGAAGAAATAAAGAAAGATATGGAATCTGATAAAGTTATGGATAGATTGCTTTGTGGTGATGTTGGATATGGAAAAACGGAAGTAGCATTAAGAGCTGCTTTTAAAGCTGTTATGGATGGGAAACAAGTAGCACTATTAGTTCCTACAACTATCTTGGCTGAACAACATTACAAAAATATGAAAAAAAGATTCTCTGATTTCCCAATAAAAATAGATATGGTAAGTAGATTTAGGACAGCTAAAGAACAAAAGGTTACAATACAAAGATTAAAAGAGGGAAATGTAGATATTTTAGTTGGTACTCATAAATTAGTATCAAAGGATATACAATTTAAGGATTTAGGATTGCTTATAGTAGATGAAGAACAAAGATTTGGAGTATCTCAAAAGGAAAAAATCAAAAATATAAAGAAAAATGTAGATGTTTTAACATTAAGTGCGACACCTATTCCTAGAACACTTCATATGTCATTAACTGGTGCTAGAGATATATCGGTAATAGAAACTCCACCAGAAGAAAGATATCCTGTTCAAACATATGTTGTAGAGCAAAATGACCAACTTATAAGAGATGCAATATTAAGAGAAATTGGTAGGGGTGGTCAAGTCTATTTTGTTTATAATAGAGTAGAAGATATAAATGAAATGGCTAGATATGTCCAAGAATTAGTGCCGGAGAGCAAGGTTTCGGTTACACATGGACAAATGACAGAAAGACAATTAGAAAAAGAAATGATTTCATTTATGGATCAAGAATCCAATGTTTTAGTTTGTACTACAATAATAGAAACTGGAATAGATATCCCTAATGTAAATACAATAATAGTTTATAATTCTGATAAGATGGGATTATCTCAACTTTATCAATTAAGGGGAAGAGTTGGTAGATCGAATAGAATTGCATATGCATATTTATTATATACTAAGGATAAAGTATTAACTGAAGTTGCAGAAAAGAGACTTAAAGCATTAAAAGATTTTACTGAATTAGGTTCAGGATTTAAAATAGCCATGAGAGACTTAGAAATAAGAGGTGCTGGAAACATTATGGGTTCATCTCAACATGGTCATATGGCATCTGTAGGTTACGATTTATATTGTAGAATGCTTGAAGATACTATTAAGTTAATTAAAGGTGATATATCTAAAGAACCTATTGAGACTACTGTAGAAATTAAAATTGATGCATTTATATCTGAAAATTATATTGAAGATGAAATTCAAAAAATAGAAATATATAAGAAAATAGCTGCTATAGAAGATATAGAAGATTATAATGATATAAAAGAAGAACTAGAGGATAGATATTCTAAAATACCTGAGCCAGTGCATAATTTAATGGATATAGCTTATATAAAAAGTATAGCTAAAAAGTTATTTATAGAAGAGATAAAAGAAATGCCAAAAGAAATAAGATTTAGATTTGCAAGTGGTGAAGATGAATATAAAAAGTTATTTAAGATACTTATGGAGAATTATAAAGAAAATATAATTCTTAAATTTGGAACTGAGCCATATTTTTCATTTAAAACACAAGATATGAAAAAAGAGGATAAATTAGAATTTTTAAAGGAAATTTTAGAAAAATTAGAATCTTAAGTTTAAAGAATTTTGCAGTCAGTTAACATTTTAATAAAAAAGTAATATAAACGGTTTGAATTGTGAAAATAATATTGTTATACTAAGATTAGAATTTTTTTAGGCTAAAATTTACAAAAAAGTGAGGGGAAAATTTTGAATAAAATAAAGAAAATTGTTGCGTCTGTAGTAGTAGCTACACTTGCATTTTCAATTGTTGGTTGTAAGATGATTGAAAAGACACCAGAATCTATAAAAAATACAGTTCTTGCAACAGTAGGAAAAGAAAAAATAACCCAAGGCGATTTAGATAGAGACTTAAAATCAATTACAGAATCTCTAAAACAAAAATATGGAGAAAATTATGAAAGTAATGCTGATATAAAAGATCAATTAAAGGAATTAAAAACTCAATATCTAAATGCTATAGTTAATGAAAAAGTAATATTAGCTAAATCAACAGAATTAAATTTAAGACCTAATGATGAGGAATTAAATAAGGAAGTAGATGAAGCAGTAAATTATTATAAAACTGCTTATCAAACAGAAGAACAATACAATGCTTTCTTAGAACAAAATGGATTTACAGAAGATGAGTTTAAAGAATATCAAAAGAATCAAGCAGTAGTGAGATATGTATATCAAGACATGGTTAAGGATGTAGAAGTTAATGATGATGATATACAAAAATATTACGATGAAAATAAGGAGACTCAATTCTCAACTCCAGGAGAAATTGATTTTGATAAATCTTTACAACAAGCTAATGAAATAAAAAGTCAATTAGATGGCGGAGCAAATTTTTCAGAAGTTGCTAAGGAAAAATCACAAGATCCAGGTACTAAAGACAACGGTGGTTCTTTAGGATTTATAGAATATTCATCAACTAAATATGTTAAAGAATTTATGGATGGATTTAAAGATTTAAAAGAAGGCGAAATTTCACAACCAATAAAGAGTCAATTTGGTTATCATATAATTAAAGTAACTGGTGTAAAAGATGATGGTGCAGAAGTTGCTCACATCTTAGTTGCAGATAAAGGTGAAGGTACAGTAACACCTTTAGAAGACGTTAAAGAAGATATTAGAGGTCAATTATTACAAAAGAAACAAAGTGATGTATTTAACGAAAAGATAGAAGAATGGAAAAAAGATGTTGGCGTAAAAATACACGATAAAAATTTATAATATGTATTGAATCATAAAAATGCTTCTAAATGAGTAATTTAATTGCTTATTTGGAGGCATTTTTTTTATTTATTAATACTAAAAATAATATCTTATATAAAAATTGACTATAAGTGTATAAAATTTCTAAGAAATCAAATAATAATATTGCAATTAGAATTATTGAAGTTTTAAAGGAGGTTAAATAACCAATGAAGGCAACAGGCATTGTTAGAAGAATTGATGATTTAGGAAGAGTAGTAATTCCAAAGGAAATAAGAAGAACTTTAAGGATAAGAGAAGGGGATCCACTTGAAATATTTACAGATAGAGAAGGAGGAGTAATATTAAAGAAATATTCTCCAATAGGTGAATTAACTGACTTCTCAAGAGAATATGCTGAAAGCTTACAACAAGCTATAGGTCATGTAGTATTAATAGCAGATAAAGATGCATTTATTTCAGCTAGTGGAACACCTAAGAAAGATTACATAGAAAGAAAAATAAGCTCAGAGTTAGAAGAAATTATGGATGGAAGAAAAACAGTAATGTTAGATAAAAGTCAAAAAGTTGTTATTCCATTACATAATGATGATGATGAAAGCAAATATGTAAATCAAGTTATTTCTCCAATATTATCAGAAGGAGATGCTATAGGCACAGTAATTATCTTATCTAAAGAAGATGGAGAAACATTAGGAGAAGTAGAATTAAAATTAGCAGAAACAGCAGCAACATTTTTAGGAAAACAAATGGAACAATAGAGATTACATAAATAATTTTCCATTTGATAAAAATAAGAGTCATAATACCTTCAAATTTACAATAAAAATTATTAGTATAACTTGAAGTTTGGAGGTATTTTATGAAAAAACAATCCTTGATAAAAGGAAGTTTAATTCTTGGAGTTGCAGGAATCCTTACAAGATTTTTAGGGCTATTCTTTAGATGGCCATTAATAATGTTAATTGGAGATGAAGGAATAGGCTACTATCAAATGTCATATCCATTATATATGTTTTTTGTAGCAATAGCATCAGGAATTCCTATAGCAATATCAAAAATGATTTCTGAAAATAATGCAATAGATGATATAAATGGAATTTTTGAAATCATGAAAGAATCAGCAATATTAATGGCTATTTTAGGGACAGGCACAACCCTTGCATTGTTTTTCTTTGCAAAACCTATTATTAATTTTTTGAAATGGGATCCCAAGGCTTATTATTCTCTTATAGGAATCTCTTTTGCACCTATTATAATATCCTTTATAACCATTTTTAGAGGTTTCTTTCAGGGATTACAGAATATGTCCCCATCAGCTACATCACAGTTGATAGAGCAAATTGGGAGAATTATATTTGGTGTAGGCTTGGCAGTAATACTATTACCTAGAGGAATAGAGTATTCTGCTGGTGGAGCTGCTTTTGGAGCAACAGCAGGCGCTATAATGGCAGGTATATATTTATTTAGTAAATACAAAAAAATTAAAAAAGAATATGGAATAAAAAAAGTAAAAACTAATCCAGATGTTTTAAGTGATATATTAAGAATAGCAATTCCAATATCATTAGGTGCAACAGTTGGGAGTATAATGGGACTTATAGATTCAATTGTAGTACCACAAAAGTTATTAGAAGCAGGTTTAACTAATATGCAAAGTACTGTTTTATATGCTCAATTGACAGGAAAGGCATCTGTAATAGTTAATGTACCATTAACTTTATCAATGGCATTATGCATATCTTTAATACCTATTATTGCAGAAAACTTTATTCTTAAGAATCATGTTGAAGTAAAAAGAAAAATAAATATGTCTATGAAAATGTCAGCTGTAATAGCTATACCTTGTATGTTTGGGATATTCTTTTTAGCTGAACCTATTATGAGGCTTATATTTCCAGGAAGATTTGCAGGAGCAGGAATATTAAAATATCTATCTTTATCAATTCCTTTTATAATTTTAACTCAAACTACAACGTCTATTTTACAAGGAACAGATAATTATATAATACCAGTAATCAATTTGTTTATAGGTTGCTTTATAAAGGGCATTTTAACATGGATTTTAGTGCCTATGAAAGCTTTTAATATTTATGGTGCAGTAATTGCTAGTATAATTGCATACTTAGTTTCTTCTATATTGAATCTGATAGCGATGAAGTGGAAATTGAAAATTAAGCTTAATGTATATGAAATATTAATAAAACCAGCATACGCATCAACTTTAATGATGATATTAGTATTAATAAGCTATAATTATATTTATAAAAGTACAACAAGTAATGGTATATCTTGCTTAATATCTATATTTTTAGGTATTATAGTGTATATAATATTAATAATGTTACTTAGAGTATTTAAAATAGAAGAAATAAAAAGTAGATTTAGAAGAAACTAAAAAGGAGATTCCCAATGATTAAGATAGTAGGATTAGGACCAGGAGCTAAAGAGGCTCTAACAATAGGATGCATAGAAGAATTAAAGAATTGTAAGAATATTTTTTTAAGAACGGAAAAACATCCAACAGTAGACTATTTAACAGAAAATAATATTGAATTTAAAACTTATGACTATATTTATGATACTGAAGAAAGTTTTGATGAAGTTTATTTCAATATAGCAAATGACATTATAAATAAATATAAGCAATCAGGTGAATTAGTGTATGCTGTACCAGGACATCCATTGGTAGCTGAAAAGTCAGTATTTAATTTAATGAAGTTATGTAAAAAAGAAAATATAGATTATAAAGTCATTCCAGCAGTTAGTTTTATTGATGCTATGATGGAGAGTTTAGCAATAGATCCAATAGAAGGCTTAAAAGTAATAGATGCCTTTGATATAAATAATCAAATATTAGATAAAAGAATTGGAACTATAATTACTCAAGTATATAATCCGTTTATAGCTTCTGAAGTAAAGCTAAGATTATTGCAAAAATATGATGATGAAACTGAAATAGTATATGTAAGAGCAGCAGGGATAATTGGAGAAGAAAGCATTAGAAAAATCCCATTGTATGAATTAGATATGCAAGAAGATATAGATTACTTAACTTCAGTATATATACCAAAAGATTTAAACAACAAAAAAGATTTTTATGATTTATTAGAGACGGTAGAAGTTCTTAGAGGCGAGAATGGTTGTCCTTGGGATAAAGAACAAACTCATGAATCAATAAAAAATTCATTGATAGAAGAGAGCTACGAAGTAGTAGATGCAATAAACAATGAAGATGATGATTCTTTAATTGAAGAGTTAGGTGATGTCTTATTTCAAGTAGTATTTCATTCATCAATAGGCCAAGAAGATGGTTATTTTAATATAAATGATGTAGTTAAGGCTATTTGTGATAAAATGATATACAGACATCCTCATGTATTTAAGAATTTAAATGATGTTAATTCATCTAAAGATGTACTTGAAAAATGGGATGAACTTAAAAAATCAGAAAAGGGCTATGAAACATTAACAGAAGAAATGAATGGAATAGCCAAATCACTTCCTTCTCTTTTGAGAGCTTATAAGGTTCAAAAGAAGGCAAAAAGAGTAGGATTTGATTGGGATGATGTGAGTTTTGCGTTTGAAAAGGTAAATGAAGAATTAAAAGAAGTAAAAGATGCATATATTAGTGAGAATAAGGAAAAAATAGAAGATGAAATCGGTGATTTATTATTCTCATGTGTAAATGTAGCTAGATTTTTAGGGATAGATGGAGAAGAAGCATTAAACTCAACAATTAATAAATTCATTTCAAGATTCTCATATATTGAAAAGAAAGCATTAGAAAAAAAATTGAATTTGAATGAAATGTCTTTGGAAGATATGGATATATTATGGGAAGAAGCAAAAAAACTAAATAAAAGTGTAATAAAATAAAGGATTTATTTAGTTTTTGAAGAATAATTATTAGAGAACTATATTACAATATTTATTATAGTAAGAGTATATGTGTTAATAAGTTATTTTTGTGTAGACGACTAGGCACATAGGATATATAATAAAGAAGTGTAATTTAGTACATATATGAAATAGTTAGACAATTAAATGTTATAACTTTATTTTGAGGAGGATGTAATTGTGAATAAAGCAGAATTAATAACTAGTATGGCTGAAAAAAGTAAATTAACTAAAAAAGATGCGGAATTAGCTTTAAAATCTTTTATTGAAAGCGTAGAAGAAGCATTAGAATCTGGTGAAAAAGTGCAACTAGTTGGCTTCGGTACTTTTGAAACAAGAGAAAGAGCAGCTAGAGAAGGAAGAAATCCTAGAACTAAAGAAGTGATCAATATACCAGCAACAACAGTACCAGTATTTAAGCCAGGAAAAGAATTCAAAGATAAGGTTAATAATAAATAGAAAAAATATGAACCCGAGTTTTCTCGGGTTCTTTTAAAAAGGGAGCAACTATGAGATTAGATAAATATCTAAAGGTTTCAAGAATAATAAAAAGAAGGACTGTAGCTAAAGAAGCTTGTGAAAGTGGAAGAGTATCAATTAATGGAAAAGTTGCAAAGCCATCTACAGATATAAAAGAAGATGACATAATAGAAATAACTTTTGCAAATAGAACACTAAAAGCGAAAATAGTTAATATTAAAGAACATGTAAGAAAAGAAGATGCAAAAGAAATGTATATAATTGTTGAAGGACAAGAAGATAAAGAGTAGCCTAGATAAGTGTTTATCAAAGGTTACTCTTTAAATCTATAATCTTATAAAGCAAATAAAAAGGTTACTAATGAATAAATTAAAATATATCTTCATATATTGTATAAGACAAAGTATATGGGGGAATTTATTATGGAGAATAAAGATGAAAATAAGCTCAATGATAGAAATTCTAATTTATCTTTAGAAAATAGACAGAAGTTAATATTAAGTGGTGTTATAGAGGTTATAAGCTTTGATAGTCAAAAAATAGATTTAACCACTGTTTTGGGAAATCTAAGTATTAAAGGTTCAGATTTAAAGATGAATAAGCTAGACGTTAAAAATGGTGATGTGATAATAAATGGTAGCATTGATTCTATGGCTTACAGTGGAAAAGAAGTAAAGAAGAGCAAGGAAAGTATAATTTCTAGGTTGTTTAAATAATTGGAGAGTTATACTAAATGCCGTTAACTTTGACAATGCAGTTTAATCTTCTTATGTATAGCGTTATAGCGGGACTTATAACAGGCTTTTTATTTGATATATATAGGGGTATAAGAGGGTTAAACTCAATAAAAATAATTACAGTTGTCGAAGACATTCTTTTTTGGATACTTACTGCTCTAATTATATTTACTTTCTTATTGTATACCAATTATGCATTTTTAACTCCGTATGTTTATATATTCATCATTATATCACTTTTAATATACTTGAAAGCTATAAGTAGTTATTTTTATTCGTTAGAACAATTAGTAATAAAAAAAGTAAATACTTTTTTTAGAATAATTTTCAAAAACCTTATATATCCAATAAAAATAGTATTTTACAAAGTAATTGATAAAAGTAAATAGCACAAAAAAATTACTTGAATAATACCTTTAGAGTGTTTACAATATAAATAAGAGAATTTGAAAATAGAGGTTCTGCAAATGAAAAAGTTAACATTTAGGAACATAATAATAATAGTATTACTTAGTATATTTGTTTTTAGTTATGTTAGACAACGAGTGGCGATTGACAGAATAGAAAAACAACTTAATGAAAAACAACTTCAACTTGATGAGATAACTAAAAAAAATAGTAGATTGTCAGATGAAGTGGAAAAGATTGATTCTGGTTCAGATGAATATCTTGAAAAATTAGCTAGGGAAAGACTTGGAATGATAAAACCAGGTGAAAAAGTAATTAACAGTTCTGAACAAACATCAAATTCTGAGAAATAGTTTTTAATAATATTATAATATATATTTTTATATTTTTAAGGAGGAAACTTTTAAACATGACCTTAGAGGCAGGAAACATATTAGAAGGTATAGTAGTAAACATTACAAATTTTGGTGCTTTTATTGAGGTTGAAGGCAAAACTGGATTAGTTCATATTTCAGAAGTTGCAGATTCTTACGTAAAAGACATTAGAGAACATCTTAAAGAACAAGATAAAGTTAAAGTTAAAGTTATCTCAATAGATGACAATGGAAAGATTAGTCTTTCAATAAAACAAGCAAATATTCAAAAAAAATCAGTAAAACCAGTTGAAATTGATTGGAACTCAAATACTGAAAAGAAAAAAAATGGTTCAGGCAATTTTGAAGACATAATGTCTAGATTTTTAAAAGACAGCGAAGAAAGAATGCAAGATGTAAAAAAACATCAAGAGTTTAAAGGCAAAGGTGCCAAGAAATGCCCAGCCAAATAATTAAGTAAATTAAAGAATATATAATAATTCAACTTAAAGTTAATTATTAGATCTGAGTTTATTATGTTATATAAAGCCCTTATAAACAGGTTTTAACACCTATTTATAAGGCGTTTTTTACGTTATTAGGATAAATTTTTGAAAAAAATAAAAAAAATATCAAATATATGTTGACAGTGTAGAATGTATACAGTATAATAAATTTTGTCGTTAGGAAATAACCTAACTGGTAAGCCGAAGTGGCGGAACTGGCAGACGCACAGGACTTAAAATCCTGCGGTGGTTAAACACCGTACCGGTTCGATTCCGGTCTTCGGCACCAAAAACAAATTAATATAATATCGCGGGGTGGAGCAGCTGGTAGCTCGTCGGGCTCATAACCCGAAGGTCGTAGGTTCAAGTCCTGCCCCCGCAACCATAAGAATTAAGGCGGAATAGCTCAGCTGGCTAGAGCATTCGGTTCATACCCGAAGGGTCGTAGGTTCAAGTCCTATTTCCGCTACCAAATGTGCCGAAGTGGCGGAACTGGCAGACGCACAGGACTTAAAATCCTGCGGTGGTTAAACACCGTACCGGTTCGATTCCGGTCTTCGGCACCAAAAACAAATTAATATAATATCGCGGGGTGGAGCAGCTGGTAGCTCGTCGGGCTCATAACCCGAAGGTCGTAGGTTCAAGTCCTGCCCCCGCAACCATAAGAATTAAGGCGGAATAGCTCAGCTGGCTAGAGCATTCGGTTCATACCCGAAGGGTCGTAGGTTCAAGTCCTATTTCCGCTACCATATATGCCGAAGTGGCGGAACTGGCAGACGCACAGGACTTAAAATCCTGCGGTGGTTAAACACCGTACCGGTTCGATTCCGGTCTTCGGCACCAAAGACTTAAGTTATAAACTTAAGTCTTTTTTTATGTTTAAAAATAAAAGATATAATAAAAAATCTCATTTTAAGATTGTAAATAATAAATATAGATTTAGAAAAATTAAAAATCATATGTGGCCATAGCCACTTTTTTTTATTCAAAAAGATAATTATGCAAAAGTATTTATGAATTAATAAATGTAAAAGTTATATGTATTCACAAAAAAACATATTATGAAAAAATAAATCCTCATAAATTTTTAAAAAATATATTTTAACGACAAATTAATATAAAAACAACATGTGTGCTTTTTATTAAACTAATCATTACAAAATTAACCATTGCTTTAGATGTATCAATTTGTTGATGGCAATTTATGTAAAAAAATTACCAACAAATATTAAAAAGAAATATAGAATATATTGTCCAACGAAAAAATTTCCGATGTATATTTTATGACATTAATCTCAAATTTCAAGTGATATAATAAAATTACAATATTTGGAAAAAGGGGGTCTACATATGCAATATGAATTAAATATTAATGCATATAAAAATAAAAAAGTAAAAAAGAGTTTTTTATTAAAAATGGAATTATCAAGAATGATATTTATATTAATAGGTGGATTATTGTTATCAAGAGTAACCTTGTTATTTAATCAAACACAAAACAATGGTATAGCACCTTTAGGTATAGCCTATTTAATAGTAATGGGATTAAAGTGCAATAGGAGTAAAACAGCAATGGCTTCAATTGGAGTACTATTAGGTTATGCAACCATAAACTCTAAGCTACCGGGTGGAATGGTTTACTTAATTACAGCAGCAGCATTGACATTATATTATGAAGTGTTGAATAAGTCTGAAAAAAGAAAAAAAGAGTTTGCAAGTTTCTTTATAGTTTTTTTAAGTTTCATAGGTTATGGAGTATTTGCTAATAACTATGATTTGGGTGTTAACATAACATTAGCATTGATTAATGCTCTTGTAGTATTACCTGTTTACTACATTATTAAGTACTCTTTTAATTGTCTTGATGAAATTAATAGCAATTACTTTTTTACATCTGAAGAGATAGTAAGCATGGCAATATTATTTTGTTTGTTTGTTGCTGGTATAGGAGATATAAGTATAAAGTATTGTTCTCTAAGAAATGTACTAGCTTTATTATTGGTAGTAACAATCGCATACATTGGTGGTGCATCTTATGGTGCAACTATGGGTGTTGCTATGGGAATTATTTTGGGGTGTTCATCTAATAATATGATGGCATCAGTAGGATTTTATGGAGTGGGTGGATTAGTTATAGGTATATTTAAGGATACAGGTAAAATATTTTCTGTTCTCTCCGGAATATTAATTTATTTTGCATTGGGACTTTATTCAGAAAGTATAAATTCTCAATTTATAATAGAAGTAGGGGCTAGTTTAGCAATATTTTTATTTATACCTAAAAATCTATATAAGAATATAGAAATTGAAATAAATACTGAAAAGAAACAAGAAAGTATAAATCAAATTCATTTAAATGAATTAAAGGAGGAATTTACATTAAAGTTAAATGATCTAAGTGGTGTATTAAATCAAGTATCTAAAACATTAGAAGTCATGGATGATAATGATAGGCTTTTAATTAAAAATAAAAGTTGTGAATTTGTAGAAAGTTTAGCTGATAGGGTTTGTATAGATTGTGAAAAGAAAAACTCTTGTTGGAGAATGAATTTTAATAGTACTTATAATTCTTTTCAAACTCTTATAAAGAGTGCAGAAGAAGAAAGCCCTATATTACCTAAGACACTGGAAACTTCATGTGTAAAACATTTTACATTATTAAAAAGTGCACAAGATATAGTAACCAATCATATTGTAAATTCAAATATTAAAGATAGATTTAGTGAAGGGAGACAAATTATATCAAGTCATATAAATAATATATCTTATAGTTTAGGTAATGTATTAGATGAATTCAAAAGGGAGGTAACAATTTGTAGTGATTTAGAAAGAATAGTAAAAAGGGGGTTAAATAAAAGTTCAATTGAATATAATGATATTTTCTGTTATACCGATAAAAATGGAAGGGTGAAAATAAAATTAACAATTAAGGATGGTGAGAATTGCGAGTACTACGAAAATAAATTAATACCTTTATTAAATGATATAATGCATACTCCGTTGTGTATTATAGATAATGGATATTTTATAAATAGGGATACAAATATGTGTACTTTATTAATAGAAGAAATGCCTAAATACAATGTTATTTCTTATGGAGCTATGGCATCCAAAAAAGGAGAAACACGAACTGGTGATAGTTACAGTTTTGGAAAAGCTACAGATGGATCATATATGACAATATTAAGTGACGGTATGGGATCAGGTCCAGATGCAGAAAAGGAAAGTAAGGCCACAGTTGATTTGGTAGAAAAATTTATGGAGGCTGGATTTGATGAAGAAGTAGCCATCAATACAATGAATTCTATAATGGGAATGAAATTTTCTGAAAGTGAAAAATATGCTACTTTAGATTTAAGCAAAATAGATTTATATAGTGGAGAAGTTAATTTTGTCAAGATAGGAGCAGCATCAAGTTTTATAAAAAGAGGGGATGAGATATTAGTAGTAGATTCTAAAAACTTACCATTTGGTCTTGTTGATGAAATGGAACTTGATATAATAAAAGAAGAAGTAATGCCAGGAGATATTTTAATAAGTGTTAGTGATGGGATTTTAGATATAGATAAATTAAATAGTGGAAACTTTATTTGGCTTAAGGAATACTTAAAAGATTGTTGTACAGATCCTAGGGAATTGTCTGAGAATATTTTACAAAAAGCCATGACATTAAGTGAAAATACGCTTAAAGATGATATGACTGTGTTAGTTTCTAAAGTATATGCTGTTTAATTATAAAGCTGCTGTATATTAAAAATGCAGCAGTTTTTATTGGGTAGATTCTTTCTTTTGCCACTATAAATATTTACATTTAAAATGAATATAAGGTATTATAATAGAAGTTGTATAAAAAAATAGGAAGTGTTAATTTTGAAGAAAAAAGTATTATCTTATATTATTGATAATAACCTTATAAAATCGGGAGATAAAATATTAATAGCTCTTTCTGGAGGACCCGACTCTTTATGTCTATTAAATATATTAAAAGAATTGAGAGAAGAGCTTGATATAGAAATTGGAGCAGCTCATTTAAATCATTTGTTAAGAGGAGATGATGCTTTTAAAGATGAAGAATTTGTAATTAATACATGTAAGGAAATGAATATTCCTTGTTATGTAAAAAGAGTTGATATAAATAAATATTCAAAAGAACATAGATTATCTTCTGAGCTAGCTGGAAGAAACGTAAGATATGATTTTTTTGATGAAATATTAAAAAAAGAAGGATTTAATAAAATAGCAACTGCTCATAATGCTAATGATCAGGCTGAAACTATAATTTTTAGAATGATGAGAGGCACTGGACTTGAGGGTTTAGGTGGAATAAAGGTTTATAGAGAAAATAAAATTATTAGACCTATATTATGTTTAACTAGAACAGAAGTTGAGAAATATATAGAAGAAAAAAAACTAAATCCTAGAATAGATAAGACCAACTTTGAAAAAATTTATAATAGAAATAAAATAAGATTGGATATAATTCCGTATATTCAGGAAAATTTTAATGAAGATATAGTTAAAACTTTAAATAGAATGTCATTATTAATACAAAAAGATAATGCTCTTATTGAGAGATTGTGTATTAAAGCTTATAATGAATATTGTAAAAAGGATAATGATAGTAAATTTTTTATATTAAAGAAAGAATTGTTTGGAGAGGATGAAGCTATAATAACACGAGTTATAAGAACTGCTCTTGTTGAATACTCTAAATCTCATTATGATTTTGAAATGAAACATATATATGATATTTTAGAATTATCTAAAAAAGAAACAGGGAAAAGTATAAATTTACCAAAGAATATATATGTAGAAAATATATATGGTGATATAAAAATAAGTAGTAAAGTAAAAGAAAATATTAAAATGGATAAAATAGAATTTTTTTTGGATAAGAAAAGTATAGGAGAAGATACAATACATTTTAATAATTATGAATTTGTAATGAGTATTTTAAAAAATAAATCTAATAATTTGCTTGATTTAAAAGAAAATAATTTAGTGAAGTATTTTGATTTAGATAAGATAAAAGGAAATATTTTATTTAGAACAAGAAAAAATGGAGATAGAATCACACCTTTAGGTATGAATGGTCAAAAGAAATTAAAAGATATATTTATAAATATGAAAGTTCCACAAGAAGATAGAGATTTAATACCATTAATTTGTTTTGATGATAATATAGGATGGATTGTGGGATTAAAAATATCAGATAACTTTAAAGTAACTAATAATAGTAAAAATATATTAAAAATAGTGGCTAAAAGAAAGGAATAGAAGTTATGAGAGAAGATATACAAGAGATATTATTTGATGAGGAAACTTTGAATCAAAAAATAAAGGAGATAGCAGCAAAGATAAGTGTAGATTATAAAGGAAAAGAATTGGTTGTAGTAGGAATACTTAAAGGATCTGTATTATTTGCAGCAGAACTAATAAAAAATATATCTATACCATGTGAAATAGATTTTATGGCTGTATCGAGTTATGGAAATTCTACTGAAACATCTGGAGTAGTAAGAATCTTAAAAGATTTAGATTACAGTATTGAAGGAAAGGATATTTTATTGGTAGAAGATATTGTTGATAGTGGAGTTACGCTTAGCTATTTATTAAAGTATTTAAAAGCAAGAAAAGCTAATACTATAGAAATAGTGTCTTTATTAAATAAGTCTGCAAGAAGAAAAGCTGAAGTTTACGCAAAATACATAGGTTTTGAAGTACCTGATGCATTTATAGTTGGGTATGGAATTGATTATGCAGAGAAATATAGAAACTTACCATTTATAGGAGTATTAAAACCAGAAGTATATGAAAAATAGAATTTACAATTTATTGTAATTGAAATAGTGCTATGGTAAAATTAAAATCATGTATAAGAAAGGGGGGCCTTGAATGAAAAAATATTCAAGTGCAGCTTTGTGGACAGTAGTTTCGATTATGCTTATTTTAGCATCGGTTGCTATGTGGGAAACAGGAAAAGGCTCAGATAGTATAATATATAGTTCGTTCCAACAAAAGTGGAATCAAGATCAAATTGAAAGTATTACTATAAAACAAGACAAAATGACCGTTGAAGGAAAGACTAAGGACAATAAAAGTTTTGTTACGGTAGTTCCAGATGATTTAATAACTTCTTTAATTAAAGAAAGCCCTAAATCAGATGTAAGAATAAGCTTTGAACAACCATCTAATAGTGGAATGTGGCTTACAACTTTAATACCAAGTGTTTTATTAGTTGTTATTTTCTTAGTATTTTTATTTGTATTTACTCAACAGTCCCAAGGCGGTGGTGGTGGAAGAGGCGTAATGAATTTTGGCAAAAGTAAAGCTAAAATGGCAATGCCTGATTCGCAAAAAGTCACTTTCAAAGATGTTGCTGGAGCTGATGAAGAAAAAGCAGAGTTGGAAGAAATTGTTGATTTCTTAAAGACACCATCAAAATATATTGAAATAGGTGCAAGAATACCTAAAGGTGTACTATTAGTTGGACCTCCGGGAACAGGAAAAACTTTATTAGCTAAAGCCATATCTGGTGAAGCAGGAGTGCCTTTCTTTAGTATATCAGGATCTGATTTTGTTGAAATGTTTGTTGGTGTTGGTGCATCAAGAGTTAGAAGTTTATTTGAGGATGCTAAGAAAAATGCTCCTTGTTTAATATTTATAGATGAAATTGATGCGGTAGGAAGACAAAGAGGTGCTGGTTTAGGCGGTGGTCATGATGAAAGAGAGCAAACTCTAAATCAACTTTTAGTTGAAATGGATGGATTTGGAGCTAATGAAGGAATAATAATGATAGCTGCAACTAATAGACCAGATATCTTAGACCCAGCTCTATTAAGGCCAGGTAGATTTGATAGGCAAGTTCTTGTAGGAATACCTGATGTAAAAGGAAGAGAAGAGATTCTTAAAGTTCATACAAGAAAAAAACCACTTGAAGAAAGTGTTGAATTAAATGTATTAGCTAAAAGAACTCCTGGATTCTCAGGAGCAGATTTAGAAAATTTAGCAAATGAAGCAGCTCTTCTTGCAGTAAGAAGAAATAAGAAGAGAATATCAATGCAAGACATGGAAGAAGCTATAACAAGAGTTATAGCAGGTCCTGAAAAGAAGAGTAGAGTTATAACAGATCATGATAAAAAATTAACTGCTTATCATGAAGCAGGGCATGCTGTTGTTATGAAGTTGCTTCCTAATTCAGATAAAGTACATGAAATCAGTATAATTCCAAGAGGAAGAGCTGGTGGATATACAATGCAACTTCCTAATGAGGATAGAGCTTATACTTCAAAATCTAAGCTTAAAAATGATATGATAGGCTTACTTGGTGGAAGAGTTGCAGAACACTTAATACTTGGAGATATAAGTACTGGTGCAAAGAATGATATAGATAGAGCAAGTGCTATTGCAAGAAGCATGGTTATGGAATATGGTATGAGTGATAAAATTGGTACAATATCTTATGGTTCTGATGATAGTGAAGTTTTCCTAGGCAGAAACTTAGGAAAAGGTAGAAACTTTAGTGAAGATATTAGTTCTAAAATAGATCATGAAATAAAAGATTTTATAGATGAAGCATACACTAAAGCAGAAAAATTATTGAATGGAAACTTAAATAAGTTACATGCAGTAGCTCAAGCCTTACTTGAAAAAGAAAAGATTGAAGGTAAAGAGTTTGAAGAAATTTTTGCAAATAATTAAAGTAAAGAGATTTTTAAAAGATATTCTTTTAAAAATCTCTTTTTTATTATAAATACAAATGATATAAAATTATAATTTTATAAAATTTCAACTACATACGAATGATAAAATTGATAAAGTGTTAAATATTCGAAATAATCTTTTGACTTTTATAAGGAAATGCTATAATACAATTAATAGTAAGCTAAAAATTAATATAATAAAGTATTGGAGGTTTTTTTATGAAGACTGATATAGAAATTGCACAAGAAGCAGAGATGTTACATATTAAAAATGTTGCAGAGAAGTTAGGCTTAGATGAAGAAAATATTGAGTACTATGGTAAATATAAATGTAAGGTTTCTTTAGATGTATATAATAAAGTTAAAAATAATAGAGATGGAAAATTAGTGTTAGTAACAGCTATAAATCCAACTCCAGCAGGAGAAGGTAAATCAACTGTTACAGTAGGTTTAGGAGACGCTCTTAATAAGATGGGTAAAAACACTGTCATAGCATTAAGAGAACCCTCATTAGGGCCGGTATTTGGTATAAAGGGAGGTGCTGCTGGTGGTGGATATGCACAAGTAGTTCCTATGGAAGATATTAACCTTCATTTCACAGGCGATATGCATGCTATTACATCTGCTAATAACTTATTATCAGCAGCAATAGACAATCACATACATCAAGGTAATAATTTAAGAATAGACTCAAGAAGAATAATATTCAAAAGAGTTATGGATATGAATGATAGAGCTTTAAGAAAAATTATTGTTGGTATGGGTGGAAAAATCAATGGTTTTGTAAGAGAAGATGGTTTTACAATAACGGTTGCTTCAGAAATAATGGCTATACTTTGTTTGGCTAGTGATTTAGAAGACTTAAAACATAGAATGGGAGATATATTAATAGCATATGATTTAGATGGAAATCCTGTATATGCAAAACAGTTAGAAATTCAAGGGGCTATGGCATTATTAATGAAAGATGCGATTAAACCTAATTTGGTTCAAACATTAGAAAATACTCCAGCATTAATACATGGAGGACCTTTTGCAAATATAGCACATGGATGTAATTCTATAATGGCTACTAAATTATCACTTAAATTAGGAGACATAGTAGTAACAGAGGCAGGGTTTGGTGCAGATTTAGGTGCTGAAAAGTTTTTTGATATAAAATGTAGATATGGAAACTTAAAACCTTGCTGTGTAGTTATAGTTGCTACAATTAGAGCGTTAAAGCATCACGGTGGAGTTGCTAAAGCTGATTTAAATACTCCAAATGTTGAAGCTTTAAGATTAGGAATAGCTAATTTAGAAAAACAAATAGAAAATATTAAAAAATTCAATGTAGAACCAGTAGTAGCTATAAATAAATTTGTTAGTGATAGTGATGAAGAAGTTGAATTTATAAAAGAATTCTGTGAAAAATTAGGTGTAAAAGTAGCTCTTTCTGATGTCTGGGCAAAAGGTGGAGATGGCGGAATCGAATTAGGTGAAGCTGTATTAGATGTTATAGAAAAGGATAAATCTAATTTTAAAACTCTTTATGATACGGATAAAACTATAGAAGAAAAGATATTAACTATAGCGAAAGAAATCTATGGGGCTGATGGAGTTGTATATAGTAATGAAGCTAAAAAACAAATTGGTGAATTAGTTAAATTTAATTTAGATAAATTACCTATATGTATGGCTAAGACTCAATATTCATTATCAGATAATCCAAATTTATTAGCTAAACCAAACGGGTTTAATATTAATGTTCAAGAAATTAGAGTATCTAATGGAGCAGGATTTATAGTAGTTCAAACAGGCAATATAATGACTATGCCAGGATTACCAAAAGTTCCAGCTGCAAATAAGATGGATGTACTTAAAGATGGAGAAATAGTTGGATTGTTTTAATTTATATGAAACCCTTGACAAATTAATGTGAATTGTTAAAATTAAATTGTTATTTTAAAGTAAATTACTAAATTAAGGCAGCTTTAGGGCTGCTTTTAATTTTAATATTATTAAGGTGGTGCTATTAATGATTCTACTTGTAGATGCAGGCAATACTAACATAGTTTTAGGTGTATATAAAGATAAAAAATACATAGCAAGTTGGCGTATTTCTACTGAAGGAAACAAGACCTCTGATGAGTATAGTATACAAATAATACAATTATTAAATTTAAATAATCTTAACCCAGAAGATGTTAAAGGCATTATTGTTTCGTCAGTTGTTCCCAATATAATGCATTCTTTAGAAAATATGTTAAGAAGGTGTTTTGGTCAAGAGCCTATAATAGTTGGTCCTGGAATAAAGACAGGTATAAATATTAAGTATGATAATCCTAAAGAAGTAGGTGCAGACAGAATAGTTAATGCAGTTGCTGCTTTTGAAATTTACAAAAGACCAATAATTATAATAGATTTTGGTACAGCAACAACTTTTTGTTCTGTGACTGAAAATGGAGATTATTTAGGAGGCTGTATATGCCCCGGACTTAGAATTTCTGCAGACGCACTATTTGAAAGGGCAGCTAAGCTACCAAGAGTAGAATTAGAAGTACCTAAGAAAGTAATTTGCAAAAATACAGTTTCGAGTATACAATCCGGTGTATTATTTGGATACATAGGTCAAGTTGAATATATTGTAAAGAAAATGAAAGAAGAAATGAGCGATGGAATTGAACCTTATGTTATAGCAACAGGAGGTTTAGCTAATTTAATAGCAAATGAAACAGATGCAATAGATGAAGTAGATTCAGATTTAACATTAGAGGGATTAAAAATATTATACCAAAAGAATAGGGAGTAAAACAAATGAAGATAGGAAATCTGAGTTTTGATAATAATATTTTTTTAGCACCTATGGCAGGTGTTACAGATTTATCATTTAGAGGACTTTGCAAGGAAATGGGTTGTGGACTAGTTTACACTGAAATGGTTAGTGCAAAGGCATTATATTATGGGAGTGAGAATACACAAACTCTACTTAGAGTATCTAATGAAGAGGCTCCAGTAGCAGTACAAATATTTGGGCGAGAACCTGAAATAATGGCAGGAATATGTGAAAAATATTTAAATCCAAGAGAAGATGTCTGCATTATAGATATAAATATGGGATGTCCAGCTCCTAAGATAGTAAGAAACAAAGAAGGATCAGCACTTATGCTAGAGCCTAATTTAGCTCATGATATTGTAAAAGCAATAAAAAAAGTTTCTAAAAAACCTGTAACAGTAAAGTTTAGAAAAGGATATGATGATGAACATATAAATGCTGTAGAGTTTGGAAAGGCATTAGAAGAAGCTGGAGCAGATGCAATAGCTGTTCATGGAAGAACTAGAAAGCAAATGTATGAAGGCCACTCAGATTGGGAGATAATAAAAAAGGTCAAAGAGGCAGTTTCTATTCCTGTTTTAGGAAATGGAGATGTATTCTCACCAGAAGATGCAATAAAAATGAAGGAATTAACAAATTGCGATGGAATACTTATAGCAAGAGGTAGCATGGGGAATCCATGGATATTTAAACAAATTCAAGATGCATTAAATGGAAAAATAGTTGAGGAAATTTCTTATCAAGATAAGATTAATATGTGCATAAGACATTATGAATTGGCTATTAAAAATGATGGAGAATATAAAGCTATAAGAGAAATGAGAAAACATGCTTCTTGGTATATAAAAGGGCTTCCGAGATCTACAGATATTAAGAATCAAATAAATATTCTTAATGATAGTTATGAAGTTATGAGTATTTTAGAACAATATAAAAATACTTTATAAATAAGAATTATTGTAAAGTTATTAGAATATTATAGTATTGATATCAATGCTATGGAGAGTTTGATTTATGGATACTATTTTATATGTATATTTAGATAAAAAACGGATATATAATAAATATAATTTCTTTACTAAAATAATTGACTTATTTAAAACAAAAAAATTAAAAGATATAAAAATAGATGAGTTGGATATTCTTATAAAAAGAGTAGAAATTCCATCTAATTTAAATGATGTTGCTTACGAAAAAAACTTATCAAGGATATTAACTAAATATAATGGGAAGTATAATGAATTAAGTTTGAATGGAAAAAGCTTGTATAATTTAAATTATACAAGTGAATTTCAAAAACAATTCATTTCATATAGTGTAGTGCAGAGCATAAGGTTTGTTTTAATGAATCTTAATAAATCTATTAAAAATTCAAATATATTAGTAGATATTGATGATGAAAAATTATTAGTAAGTATACTTAAAGAATTAGCTAAAGAAAGCAGAAATGTTATTTTGTTAAATAGTAGTATTAATAAAATAGAAAAAATTAGAGAAACTATTATGAGTGAATATGGATTATCTATAGAAGTAATATTACGAGAATGTGATTTACCTAATATAGATTTTGTTGTTACATCTAAAAATAAAGAATATAGCTGTAATAATGTGTGGTATATTAAAGATTTTCCCAATAATTCAAATAAGGGTATATTTATAAATAGTATACTATACAAGGTGCCGTGGGATACATCGTTAAAAGAAATGCCACCACAATTAGTAGCTTCTATAATTAGAAAACAAAAAAAGAGAAGTATTCATGAAATATTAAAAAGTAATGATATTACACTTGAATCAATACTATATAATGATGATGAAATCATATTAGGCAATCAGTAGGTTTGTTGACATATATGATACCCTGATTTATAATTAGTTAATGATTTTGAGTATAATGCCTGAAATAGGCACTTAAATATAAAAAAATTTAAGGTGATTGAAGGGGAGTAAAATATGAGTGAACCAAAACAATATGTAATGACTTACGAAGGTGTTAAGAAATTAGAAGGTGAATTAGAATATTTAAAGACTGTAAAAAGAAAAGAAATAACTGAAAAGATAAAAGTTGCTTTAGGCTATGGGGATTTAAGCGAAAATTCAGAATATGATGAAGCTAAAAACGATCAAGCATTTACAGAAGGAAAAATACTACAATTAGAAAATAAGCTTAAGAATGCAGTTGTAGTTGATGAATCAGAAATTCCAAAAGATATAGTTTCAGTTGGATCAAAAGTTAAAGTTAAAGATTATGATTTTGATGAAGAAGTTGAATATTCAATCGTAGGTTCGGCAGAAGCAGATCCTATGAGTTTTAAAATATCAAATGAATCACCAGTTGGAAATGCATTAGTAGGAAAGAAAATTGGTGATGTAGTGGAAGTTGTAGTTCCAGATGGAGTAAGTAAGTTCGAAATTTTAGATATAAAAAGAGGCTAAAAGGGGAACGTAATAAATTAAGAAGCGATTAACGGAGGGATAATATGTCAACTGAGGAAATGAATATAAGTGAATTAGAATCTCAGTATAATGAACAAGAAGCATTAAGAAGAACTAAATTAGCAGATTTACAAGAAGCTGGTAAGGATCCTTTTGATGTTTATAAAGTAGAGAGAACTCATACATCAGAAGAAGTTAAATCTAATTATGAAGAATTAGAAGGAAAAAATGTAACAGTTGCAGGAAGAATAATGTCAAAGAGAGGACAAGGAAAAGTTGTCTTTTCAGATATTCATGATAGAGATGGAAAAATCCAATTATTTATAAAGATTGATCTTGTAGGAGAAGAAAGTTTAAAATCATATAAAACTTATGATCTAGGAGATTGGGTTGTAGCAACAGGAGAAGTATTTACTACAAAAACAGGAGAAGTATCTGTTAAAGTATCTAACTTTGAATTGATATGTAAGTCTTTAAAACCATTACCAGAAAAATGGCATGGATTAAAAGACCCAGATTTAAGATATAGACAAAGAGAAGTAGATATAATAACTAATCCAGAAGTAAAAGAAACTTTTATAAAAAGAAGTAAAATTATTTCAGGAATTAGAGAATTTTTAGATACTAAGGGTTTCTTAGAAGTAGAAACTCCAATACTTGCGCCAATTGCAGGAGGAGCAGCTGCTAAACCTTTCGTTACTCATCATAATACTTTAGATATAGATATGTACTTAAGAATTGCAACAGAATTATATCTTAAAAGATTAGTTGTAGCTGGATTTGAAAAAGTATATGAAATAGGAAGAAACTTCAGAAATGAAGGAATGTCAGTAAGACATAATCCTGAATTTACTGCTATTGAATTATATGAAGCATATTCTGATTATAATGATATGATGGAAATAACAGAAAATATGGTTGCATATGTTTGTGAAAAAGTAAATGGAACTACAAAGGTTACTTATCAAGGTACAGAAATAGACTTTATGCCACCATGGAGAAGAGTAACTATGGTTGATGTTGTTAAAGAACATGCAGGTGTAGATTTTACTACAATAAAATCTGATGAAGAAGCTCAAGCTATAGCAAAAGAAAAACATTTAGAATTTGCTAAGCCTTTAAATACAGTAACAAAAGGTGAAGTATTAAATGCTTTATATGAAGAATTTGGTGAAGCAAATATGATTCAACCTACATTTGTTATGGATTATCCAGTTGAAATTTCACCTCTTACTAAAAAGAAGAGAGGGAATGAAGAATTTACTGAAAGATTTGAAGGATTTGTATTTGGAAGAGAATTATGTAACGCTTATTCAGAATTAAATGATCCTGTAGTTCAAAGACAAAGATTTGAACAACAAGCTAAGGAAAGAGAACTTGGTGATGACGAAGCATATATGTTAGATGAACAATTTATGAGTGCGTTAGAAACAGGTATGCCACCAACAGGTGGAATGGGAATGGGTATAGATAGACTTATTATGTTCTTAACAGATGCATCATCTATAAGGGATGTAATATTATTCCCAACAATGAAACCACAAAAATAGTATTAAAGAGTTTAAGTGTATTAAAAGCCCCATATTATAATATTATGGGGCTTTTGACATATAAAAGATTATTAATTAAAGGATAATATTTGAAGAGCATTTATATAGATAAGTAAAATTCCCACGTTACCTTATCTATGAATATATCAACATTATCTTAATTAATAAAAAAAATTATAAAAAAGGGTTGAGATTTATGAAAAATCTGTTATAATAGATTAAGTAATGACGTTCCGCGATAGCTCAATGGTGGAGCACTCGGCTGTTAACCGATAGGTTGGAGGTTCGAGTCCTCTTCGCGGAGCCATTTTTTTATTTTAAAATAGTGTGAATTTAACTATGTTTATATAGAATAATAAAATAGATAGTTTTCAACAGGAGTCTTATAAAAATAGATAAAGTCTATTTTTATAAGACTCTTTTTATGTAATAAAAATAATTACTAATATTCATTTTGTTTAGAGAATAATCGAAAAGTCTAATATATATGATACGTAGAGAGTTAGAGCTGCATAAAATATAAAAAAAGTTATTAGTAAAATGTAAATTATAAAAAATCAAAAAAATTTGAAAAAAGGGTTGCAATATTATAATAGTCTGATATAATAATAAAAGTAATGACGTTCCGCGATAGCTCAATGGTGGAGCACTCGGCTGTTAACCGATAGGTTGGAGGTTCGAGTCCTCTTCGCGGAGCCATTTTTTTATCTAAAAATAGTATGAATTTAACCAGACTTATGCAAGATAATAAAATGTATAGTTTTTAATAGGAGTTTTATAAAAGTAGATAAAGTCTATTTTTATAAAACTCTTTTTTGTATGATAAAAACAAACTACATATATTTATTTTTGCTTAGGTAATAATTAATATGTATATAGAGACTTAGTCTGTATAAAATATAAAAAAGTTATTAGTAAAATGTAAATTATAAAAAAGTAAAAAAGTTTTAAAAAAAGCTTGCAATATTATAATAATCTGATATAATAATAAAAGTAATGACGTTCCGCGATAGCTCAATGGTGGAGCACTCGGCTGTTAACCGATAGGTTGGAGGTTCGAGTCCTCTTCGCGGAGCCATTTTTTTATCTAAAAATAGTATGAATTTAACAGACTTACGTAAGATAATAAAATGTATAATTTTTAATAGGAGTTTTATAAAAGTAGATAAAGTCTATTTTTATAAAACTCTTTTTTAATAAAAAGAGTTTATATTTTAAAATAATATATAATTAATAATATAATGTTTTTACTTGACATCTAAAAGCCTTTTGATAAAATTAATATATAATTGAATATGCACAGTGAAAAAGATTAGTAGTTTTAATGTTTTTTTAGAGAGATGATGTTTGGTGGAAATCATTATAACATTGAAATGAATGGAGCTTTTGAGTGTAATAAGAATAAAGTTGGGCTTAAGCCAAGAAGGGTGGAACCGCGGAATTAATATTTCGTCCCTTTGTGGTTATAGGGCTTTTTTTATTTTATGAAAATAAATTGGAGGTAAGAAAGAATGGCAGTAGAAAAGACAATGGATAAGATTGTAGCTCTTTGTAAAAATAGAGGTTTTGTATTCCCAGGATCAGATATATATGGTGGATTAGCGAACTCATGGGATTACGGTCCTTTAGGAGTAGAATTTAAGAATAACGTTAAAAAAGCTTGGTGGAAGAAGTTTGTACAAGAAAGCCCTTATAATGTAGGTCTTGATTCAGCTATATTAATGAACAGTGATGTTTGGGTAGCTTCAGGTCATGTTGGTGGATTCTCAGATCCATTAATGGATTGTAAAGAATGTAAAGCTAGATTTAGAGCTGATAAGATAGTTGAAGATCATATGACTGAAAATGGTGCAGAGGTAGCATCGGCTGATGGTTGGACTAATGAACAATTAAAAGAATACATTGAAAGTAACAATATAGTTTGCCCTAAATGTGGAAAGATGAACTATACTGATATAAGAAAGTTCAACCTTATGTTTAAAACATTCCAAGGTGTTACAGAAGACGCTAAATCAGAAATTTATTTAAGACCAGAAACAGCTCAAGGTATATTTGTAAACTTTAAGGCTGTTCAAAGAAGTTCTAGAAAAAAAGTACCATTTGGAATAGCTCAAATAGGTAAATCATTTAGAAATGAAATTACTCCAGGAAACTTTACTTTTAGAACAAGAGAATTTGAACAAATGGAATTAGAATTCTTCTGTAAGCCGGGAACAGATTTAGAATGGCATAAATACTGGAAGGATTATTGCTGGAATTTCTTACTTAATTTAAATGTTAAAACTGAAAATTTAAGAATGAGAGATCATGGCGAAGAAGAATTATCTTTCTATTCTAATGCAACATCTGATATTGAATATCTATTCCCATTTGGTTGGGGTGAGCTTTGGGGCATAGCTGATAGAACAGATTATGATTTAAAAAAGCATCAAGAACATTCAGGTCAAGATTTAAATTATCTAGACCAAACGAATAATGAAAAATATATACCTTATGTTATAGAACCATCATTAGGTGCAGACAGAGTTACTTTAGCATTTTTAATTGAAGCTTATGATGAAGAAGAATTAGATGGAGGAGATTCTAGAACGGTATTACATTTACATCCAGCACTAGCTCCATTTAAAGCAGCTATATTACCTCTTTCTAAAAAACTTTCAGAAAATGCTTTAGAGGTATATTCAAGCTTAAGTAAAAAATTCAATATTGATTTTGATGAAACAGGAAGTATAGGAAAGAGATATAGAAGACAAGATGAAATAGGAACTCCATATTGTATAACAGTAGATTTTGATACATTAGAAGATCAGTGTGTTACTATTAGAAATAGAGATACTATGGAACAAGAAAGAATTAAAATATCTGAATTAGAAGCTTATATAGAAAAAAGTTTAGATTTTTAGTTTGAATTTCCTTATAAAATAATAGATATTATAGGTCATTTTAAGCTAGGATAGTTCTTAGTTTAAAATGACTTTTTATCCATTTGCAGAATGTGGTAAAAATAATGTTATAATTTATAACATATGGGGAATTTTAATAATATATAAATAGTATAAGTTATAACCATATTTATTTGGAGGCAAAACATGAAAGAAAATTTTAAAAAATTTAAAGACTTTATATACAAAAAAAGAGTTGGGGTTGTAGGAATAGGAGTAAGCAATATTCCTCTTATCAATTTTTTGATTAAATTAGGTGCGGAGGTAACGGCATTTGATAAAAAAACAGAAGAAGAATTAGGTGAAGTATCTTCTGATTTCAAAAACAAAGGCGTAAATCTAGAACTTGGAGACAATTATTTAGATAAACTTACAGGGTTTGATGTTGTTTTTAAAACACCATCCATGAGAATCGATAGTGAATGTTTAGTTAAGGTAAAAAAAGAAGGTGCATATGTAACTTCTGAAATGGAAGAGTTCGTAAGATATTGTAAAGCTAAGATATATGGAATAACAGGAAGCGATGGAAAAACCACTACAACTACTATAATATCTAAAATGCTACAAGAAGAAGGATATAAAACTTGGGTTGGAGGTAATATAGGAACTCCTTTATTTGATCAAATTGAAGAAATAAAATCAGAAGATAGAGTAGTACTTGAATTATCAAGTTTTCAATTAATGACTATGAATCTACCAATGGATATAGCGGTATGCACTAATTTAGCTCCAAACCATTTAGATATGCACAAAGATATGCAAGAATATATTGATGCTAAGAAAAATATATTTTTATATCAAGATGCTACAAATACATTAATAGTAAATCGTGAAAATGAAATTACTTATGGATTTAAAGCTGAAGCAAAAGGTGTAGTAAGAGAATTTAGTTCTAAGAGAGAATTAAAAGAAGGAGCCTACTATAAAGACGGAATTTTATATTTATCTGGCAAGGAAGTTTGTAAAAAAGATAATATAGTTATAAAAGGGATGCATAATGTAGAAAATTATTTGGCTGCATTTATAGCCACTAAAAATGATGTATCTATAGAAAATATGAAAAAAGTTGCAGAAAGCTTTAACGGAGTTGAACATAGATGTGAACTTGTTAGAGAAATAAATGGAGTAAAGTATTATAATGATTCAATAGCTTCAAGCCCAACTAGAACATTGGCAGGTCTTAAGGCTTTTGATAAAAGAGTAATATTAATAGCAGGGGGATATGATAAGCATTTATTATTTGAACCGTTAGCAAATGAAGGATATCCATATATAAAAGAATTAATTTTATTAGGTCAAACTAAAGAAAAGATAAAAGACGTGTTTAAAGAATTAGAAGCTAGCAAAGGAATAAAAATAAACATTTCAGAAGTAAGCACTTTAGAAGAAGCAGTTAAAAAAGCACAGAATTTAGCAAGACAAGGGGATATAATTACATTATCACCAGCTTGTGCATCTTTTGATATGTTCCCTAATTTTATGATTAGGGGAAATAAATTTAAAGAAATAGTTAATGAATTATAAATCAATAGTTTAAACTTACATATATATTAAAGTATAGAGTTTAATATATATGTAAGTATATTGAGATGAACTGTAATTAATAATGTAAAATAATTAAAAGACTGATGTATCTATAATGACATCAGTCTTTTTGTTTAATTTTTTGTAGAAAATTCATAATAATATATATTATTAATATTTATAGCTTTTTCATAGAATATTCCTGCATTAGTTAAATGGTAATTGTTTAATGATTCAGAAATATAAGGTTTTGAATCAACTTTAGAATTAGGCAAGTCTACAGATAATGAATATAAGTAATTTGAGTCATCATTATTTATGAAGAATAATTGATTATTTATACACTTTAAATTCTCTCCACGTATAGTAGAAATTCTTTTAGCTTCTAAAGTTGTTATATTTAATGAATATAATGTTTCGTTATCGGATGTATTAAAAAATAAGATTTCTCCGTCAAAAGGAATGAAACTATTAGCAGTATAGTCAGTCAATTTGTTTCTATTGGTGCCATCATTTTTAACATAATAAAGTTTTGAATTATCACTTAAGTTTTGATATATTAAGAAATCGCCATTAACTATGAATGAGCCAACACTATCTAATGATAAGGCAGAAGAAATGTTGCTATTTGTATCATAACTATATAACTTCTGATTATCATTTTTGTTTATATAGAATAATTTGTCATTTGAAGCAATTAAACTATAAACAGAATCTTTATTTAAAGAAGTATATGTTTTATCAGGAATGTTTATAGAAGATAAACTGTTAGAATTACTTCCATCTGCAAAATAAAGAGTATTATTTACTAAAGCTAAATCACCAGTATAATAATCTACTAGATCATTTAAGTCGCTACTTTTTAATATATCTTTTGGAAGAGGTGCATTTATCATTGAAATTCTATTGCTTTCATCAGGATTGGGGAATATTAACATTTCATTGCTAAATACAAAAGGACAACGAAAAGATGTTGAATCAGTTAATATAAAAGGTGAAATCGCATTAGAACTTAAGTTATTAGATGAAGAAATGTTAGAATTTGATTTATTGACATTTTGCTTTTCTTCTTGTTTTGTACAGCCTACTACAAATAAAGTTGAACATAATAAAAGTAAGCTTAAGGTTTTTTTTATCATGAAAAATCCTCCTGTTTATGTATTAAAGATTAATTTTATAATTTTTATTAACATTTATAGTATTAATATTATGATAACTTACACAAAGAGTAAAGAATATATGTGGTGTTTTAGGACATTGAAATGCAATTGAGTAATAATAAGGCAATAACTCATCCACGTGTATCAATATATGTGAAAAATAGATAAAGAAAGGATAATGGAGAAATAATAGTTTAATTCATTATAATAAGCTATAATGAATTAATATAATTATATATAATCATGATATCATAATATCCGTTGTGAGCGATAAATAAATGTCGAAGCAACAGAGCAAAATTGGTTGAAAGTTGATTAAAAATATTTAAAAAAAATGTTGACAACTGAAACTGACAATGTTATTATAATAAAGCAGTCGAAAGACAGCGAAGATCTTTGAAAATTGAACAGAATAAGAAACATTAAAATAAACCAGCAATTCTTTATTTGAGTAAGTCAAGATTAAACTTTTTATTGAGAGTTTGATCCTGGCTCAGGACGAACGCTGGCGGCGTGCCTAACACATGCAAGTCGAGCGATG